>JAVFAG010000070.1:0-14455 GCA_034002585.1 Paludibacter sp. | reverse complement strand
CGTCGGTACGACCCGACCGGATTACGCTCGTTATAGGCCGTGTACCATTTTTCCGGTTCCGACATCACAAAGGGAGGATTGACTTTGAAAGGATAAACTGAATTGGTGTAGATGGGCGTGCCAAAACCCTTCCGTTCCATAGTCGAAGGCACCTGAATGGACTTCCAATCAGCATTCACATAATCGGTTTTATAAAAATCAACCGGACGATTGAAGGGGTCGGTTGACCATAAAAACTGCCACGTTCCGTTGAGCGACACTAACCATTCATTGGTATCATAACCGGAGCTTTTAGTATTGCTAAGCGATGAAGAAGGCCACAGAGCAGTGCGTGGCGGAAGTTTATTCACACCATACACCGCAACATTTTCGAGTCCAGCGGGCAATTGAGCATGAGCAAACGGAGCGGATAAAAGCAAGACAAAAAGAAGTGATTTTCGGACAGGAAACATACATATATATAATTGGTTACTACACTAACAGTGAGAATCAACACAAAAATAGATAAATAAACGAGGATCGGATAGCTTCGTCAAAGGCAATACGCATATATACACTATTTTGGTATTAAATCTGTACTTTTTACTACCATAGCCTTGTACTAATCTATCAAACGTTCCCGAGGTTGAAAAAACTGAAACTCATCAACATTTGGGGGATATAGGATACATAAGACTACAAAAGGGAAGAAAATACATACTAACACCCTACACCTCGAATGAACTGATGGACAGCATAAAAAATTTCCGTATTTTTGCCGGGTCAATATTTCATATCATGAGAAAAATCACATTTGCATTGCTTATTTTGAGCTGTTTAGTGTCACTAAACACACTTGCTCAAATTGGCACCTTTTATTCCACCGACAAAGAGCTCTCGAGCACCCTGATTAACGCTATTTATCAGGACAGCCGTAACTACATCTGGATAGCTACCGAAGACGGGTTGAATAAATTCGATGGCGTCCGTTTCAGTGTTTACCGCAACAGCAGGGGCAATCCGGCAACTCTGAACAACAATTACATCCGAAGTCTGTTTGAAGATTCCACCGGAAAGTTGTGGGTGGGCTGCATTAATGCTCTGCATGTTTACAACCGGGCTACGGACGATTTCGCCGCCATTCAGCTGTACCACAACGATAGCATTATAAATCCTCACATCACCTCAATAATTGAAACTAAAGATGGTGAAATATGGATGTCGACTTCCGGATCCGGCATTATCCGCATCAAAAAAAATGATACAAAGTTCCAGGTCGACGATCGGCTTTCGCGGCGATTAAGCAGCATGCACCTGACAGCCGTTTATCAGGACAGCCGTGGAAACTACTGGTTAGCCTCCGAAAACCAGGGGCTGAATTTTTTCAACCCGAAATCGGATGAGGTGGTAATTTTCAGAGCCCCGGAAAGGATAGGAAGCAACCAGATTTCAGCTATTTGCGAGGATAGTGAGGGCAATCTATTCGTTGGAACCTTAACTAACGGAGTATTCCGCTTCAACTCCGAAAGCCGAAGGTTCGACCCGGTCCCCCATCTGCGACAATCGGCCCTTTCTGTTAAAAGTCTTATCATTGATAACAATAATAAACTTTTAGTGGGCACCGACGGACAAGGTATAAAAGTGTACAACAACTACCGGAAAGTGCTCGAGGATTACCAGATTCATTCGGCTCCTTTCGATTTTTCACACATGAAAGTGCACGCACTTTGCCAGGATAAAGTGGGTAATCTGTGGATTGGTCTCTTTCAGAAGGGAGTATTTCTCGACCCAGAGAGTCCGAATAAATTCAACTATTGGGGATATAAATCTCACAATCAAAACATCATTGGATCAGGCTGTGTGATGACCATCGTAAAGGATAAGGATGGAATGGTGTGGATAGGTACCGACAATGACGGCATTTATAGTATCGATAAATCAGGTAAATCAAGACACTACAGACCCGGCAACAATCATTTTTCATCGCCCAATACTATATTGTCTATGGTCGACGACGAGCAGGGAACTCTCTGGATGGGTTCTTATCTGAACGGATTGGTTAGTTTTGAAAAGAGGACCGAACGGTTTACCTACCACGATAAAGCAGGGTTGGAATCGGATGAAAACACCGCCCGTTACAAGATATTTTCAATTGTTAAGGACAGCAATAAAAAATTATGGGTCGGTACTAATGGTGCGGGAATTTATCTTTTCGATCCTGTACAGAAAACCTATATCCGGCATTACTCGCAGGATTCGGAAGGAGAATTCAGAATTCCCAACGACTGGATTAACGCCATCATGTGTGATAGTAAAGGAATAATATGGGTAGGCTCCTACAGTGGTATCTTCGCAATCAATCCAAACACCTCTGAAATCCAACATTTTAATGCCGAACAAGCTGTTTTACCCGGAAATGTGGTTTATTGCATAACCGAAGACAGCCGGGGTCACATATGGATAGGAACTACGGAAGGGATTGCCCGTTTCGACAGAAAAACCAGAAAATCGGAATTCTTCACCACGGCTAACGGATTATCGAGCAATGTCATTTGTGCTATTTTAGAAGATGATGCCGGCAATATGTGGATTAGCACCCATTCAGGCATCTCGAAATGGCAGGCGGCAGAAAAGAAGTTTATCAATTACTACGCCTTCGACGGATTGCAGGGAAATGAATTCAGCATGGCAGCAGCTTTTAAGGCGAACGACGGGACACTCTATTTCGGTGGCATCAACGGGATAACTTCTTTTTTACCTTCCGAGATTAACGACAAACGAGTTCCACTGAACCTCTATCTGACAGCACTTTATGTATTGGACAGAAAAGTGTATTCCGGCCAGAGAGGTGGGCGTTTCGAATATTTTAATGGATTTATCGCCGATGTGGAAACCATTCGTCTCGGCCATCAGGACAATATGTTTGCATTGGAATTCTCCACTTTCGATTTTGGTTTTTCAGAAAGAGTTCAATACACCTATTTGCTGGAAGGCTTCAATAATCAGTGGATGACAACAGAACCCGGCATCAACAGAATTAACTTCACTAATTTAGGACACGGCACCTACACACTGAGAGTCAGAGCTTTGCTGTATGACAACCTTTCCGAAGAGAAACTGATAACGCTGATAATTTTTCCTCCCTGGTATTTAACCTGGTGGGCACAGCTCATCTATTTTATACTGTTTGCGTTGTTAGTGCTGGGAATTACCAAATTTATCACCGACCGGATTCAGCATCGGAACGAGCTGATGCGAAGAGCACATGCCGAACAGATTAGTGAGGCAAAGCTGCAATTCTTCACCAATGTTTCACACGAGATACGAACTCCTATGTCGTTGATTTTAAGTCCGCTCGAAAAACTGATTTCTGACAGCAACGATCAGGAGAAACACAAAATTTACCTTTTGATGTATCGCAATGCACAGCGAATTCTGACCTTGATTAATCAGTTAATGGATGTCAGGAAATTAGACAAGGGTCTGATGACCGTTAACTACAGGGAAACCGATCTGATTGGTTTTATTGACGATGTGATGCAGACTTTCGAATACCTGGCCAACAAGCGCAATATCAAGTTCACCTTTACGCATTCCGATAAACAGCTGAGAACCTGGATCGACATGAATAATTTCGATAAAGTATTGGTGAATATTCTTTCCAATGCATTTAAATTTACGCATGATGATGGAGAAATTTCTATCAGTCTGACCAAAGGCCGGGACGAAACAACAGATGGAGCACTGAAGGACTATGTCGAAATTGTTGTGTCGGACACCGGAATTGGAATAGAAGAAGAAAAAATTGAGAAGATTTTTGAGCGTTTTTATCAGATTAATTCAAAGGAAATCACTGGTTTTGGTACAGGTATTGGTTTGCACTTAGCCCGGTCGTTGGTAGAATTGCAGCACGGAAAACTCTATGCCCGTAACAGAACCGACCGAAAAGGCAGCGAATTTATCATCCGTATTCCGCGGGGCAACAGTCACATCGATTTTTTTGCCAATGACAGCGAGAGCGAAGTGATTCCTGTGAAGAGCTACACAGAACAACCGATGCAGTCGGCTAATAATGCAGAGGAACAGGAAAAGCAAAAGCCACGATCGAAAACCAACTACCGGATTCTCATTGTAGACGACGAGGACGACATCCGTTCCTACCTGCGCGACCAGCTTTCCGACCGCTACAGGGTTTCGGAAGCGGCAAACGGCCGGGAAGCCCTGAAGCTCATCCTTCAGGATAAACCCCATATGGTAATCAGCGATGTGATGATGCCAGAGATGGATGGAATAGCACTTACAAAAAAGATAAAATCGAACATCAACATAAACCATATTCCGGTGATACTGCTGACGGCAAAAGCTTCCGACGAGGACAAAGCAGAAGGCCTGGAAACAGGAGCCGATGCCTATGTTTCCAAACCCTTCAACATCGACCTGCTGAAAGTTCGCATATCGAATCTGCTTGAAAACCGGGAACGATTGGAGCACAAAACGGCCGATGAGCCAGCTAACAAAGCCATGATTAAACCTGTCATCCTGAGATCGTCGGATCAGATTTTATACGAAAAGGTTATTAAACTCATTAACGAGAACATCTCCGATCCGGATTTGAATGTTGAATTCTTAGCCAATGGCGTGGGGATGAGCCGTGTACACATGCACCGCAAACTGAAGGAACTCACCAACCAGTCGGCTCGCGACTTCATACGCACTATCCGTCTGAAACAGGCAGCCGACTTACTGACTGGCCAGAAGCTAACCGTATCAGAAGTTGTTTATGCGCTCGGGTTTACCAATTTATCGCATTTCTCGAATTCTTTCCGCGAATTTTACGGAATATCGCCCAGGGAATATGCCGAGAAGTTCAGGAGAGAAGATGCACAGGAGACAATGAAATAAACTCAGGAGGTATACTACAAAGCTTTTAACCTTGTTTTTACTTGTCCGTTTCTTTGAAAGGAAACGGACATTTCATTTTATAAACCAACCTGTCCTCACTGCTAAAAAATCATGATTTACTCCTGTAAAAAAGATTCCTGCAGGCACGCTGTAACGTATACGCAAGCTTTTGTAACCTGCTGAAAAACGATGTAACAAACTGAAAAACGATTGCAATGAAGAAATCGGGCAAGGTTAATTAAAAATTGTAGTTTTGTTGTGGAAAGAATCTCCAAAAAAACTGTCCAAAAAAATAGCATTGAAAACTAGTAACAGAATAGAAAAAACATGATGAACACATTTCAAAAAAAGAAAAAGTACTACTGGCTTCTGTTGGCCTTTTTACTTCCGTTGCACCTGATGGCACAAACCATCCCCGTTTCCGGAACTGTGAAGGACGAATCGGGATTTGCACTTCCGGGTGTTAATATTATGGAAGAAGGGACAGCAAATGGCACCATCACCGATATTGATGGAAAATTTCAGCTGAATGTCCCTTCACAGTCACGACTCACCTTCTCCTATGTAGGTTATCAAACCCTGAAAATAGAAGTAAAGGGACAGCGGCTACTCCAGGTGGTGTTACGAGAAGACAATGCCGTATTGAGTGAGGTTGTGGTGGTAGGTTACGGTCAGATGAAACGCAGCGATCTTACCGGCGCAGTAACTTCAGTTTCGGCAGAAGCTATCTCCCAAACCGTAAATACGTCGGTCGATCAGGTATTACAGGGGCGTGCAGCGGGCGTACAAATTACTCAGAACTCAGGTATTCCCGGCGGTAGCACTTCTATACGTATACGTGGTGTCAACTCGCTGAATTCATCGAACGAACCCATTTTCGTGATCGACGGAGTGGTAATTGATGGAAGTACCGGCTCCAGTTCAGCAAATGCACTTTCGTCGATAAACCCCGCCGATGTAGTTTCAATGGATATTCTTAAGGATGCTTCAGCAACAGCCATTTACGGTTCACGAGCCGCCAATGGTGTTATCATCATTACTACCAATAAAGGAAAAGAAGGCACCTCGCGCATCAGCTACGATGGTTATGTGGGAATGCAGATGATGCCTAAAAAGCTGCGTCTTCTCAACCTGCAGGAATATGCCTATCATAAAAACGAGCGTACACAGATCATGGGTTATCCAATGGACGATTCATTTGTTCGTCCCGATTTACTGGGTGCAGGCACCGACTGGCAGGATGAGTTGTTCGGCACTGCCATGACAACCAATCATAATCTTTCAATCTCAGGAGGAAAAGATAAAACACTCTTCTCGATGGGTGCCGGGTATCTTCAACAGGAAGGGATAGCACTGGGATCGGGTTTCGAACGACTTGCGCTGAAAGGTAGTTTCGATACTGAATTGAAGAAATGGCTAAAAACCGGTATTAACTTCAACATTGTAAACTCGAAACAAGACATTACCGTTGCCGATAACGACCTTATCAATACGGCACTTCAGCAAACACCCAATGTGGCTGCACGCAATATTGACGGATCCTATGGCGGACCCGAAACCGATGAGTTTGTACAATCGAATCCTGTGGGATTGGCGCTTTTAAAAGAAAACCGCAACGAAAGAGTATCGGCCCGAAGCAATGTGTACTTAGATTTTATCCTGAGTAAACAATTGAGTTTCAAAACCGAATTCTCTAACGATATTGGGATGAACAACGATTATCGTTTCACACCTTCGTTCCAGTTTGGGGCCATTGTAAACGAAAACCGCGAATCATCGAGGGCTAAATCATACAGTAAATACTGGGCATGGCGTAATATCCTGTCGTATACCAATACCTTCGACGAAGTGCATAATGTGAATGCGATGCTTGGGTATGAAATGCAGAAAAGTGCGTGGGAATACCTATCAGGCTATCGCGATGGGTTCATTACCAACAATGCCCATGATTTGAATGCAGGAAGTTCGGAACGGGCGAGTAACTCCGGCAGCAGCGGCGGCAATTCGCTTATTTCAAGCTTCGGTCGTTTGTTTTATTCGTTCGACGAACGATACCTGCTTACAGCAACCATGCGCTACGACGGATCATCGAAATTTGCCCGTGGCAACCGATGGGGCTGGTTCCCATCAGCAGCACTGGCCTGGCGTGTTTCCAGCGAAGAGTTTATGGCCGGAATCGAACAAATAAGCAACCTTAAGCTACGGCTTGGATGGGGAAAGGTGGGAAACCAGAACATCCCCGATTACGCTTATACTTCAACCATGGCAGCAGTGGCAACTCCCTGGGGCACAGGGCTCGTGAGTGGGAACACCGCCAATCCCGACCTAAAATGGGAATCTACCGGTTCGTCGAATGCAGGATTTGACGTTAGCTTTTTCAACAGTCGCATCAACCTGGTTTTCGACATGTATTACAAGAAAACCGATAACCTGTTATTGCAATTACCACTTCCAGCCTATGTTGGTTCCGAAGGACAGGGCTCCACAAGTCCACCCTGGGTAAATATCGGCTCGTTGGAAAATAAAGGTATTGAACTTACAATCAACACAGAAAACATTAAAACAAAAAATTTCTCGTGGCGTTCGAACCTGGTTTACTCGCTGAACCGAAACAAAGTACTATCGCTCGACACCGAGTCATCGGTACTCGATATGACCTTGTCGCGGGGTTCTGAGACCTCCATCATAAGCCGAACCGCTGTAGGCAAGCCCATTGGCCAGTACTATGGTTACAAGGTGATTGGCCGCTTCGAAACAGCAACCGATTTTTACTACAAGGATGAAAATGGTACAATCAAAGAAACACCCCGACCCGAAGGACAGCCCATCAGCAGAAACGGGGTATGGATTGGAGATTATATTTACGACGACATCAACAAAGATGGTGTGATAAACGATGCCGACCGTACATTTATCGGAAATCCCGAACCCAAATTCACGTATGGTATCAACAACACATTTTCCTACAAGAATTTTGATCTGACAATCAGTTTCAGCGGATCGTACGGAAATGATGTATACAACTGGATACGTCGCTGGACCGATGATCCACGGCAGACACACAATCTGAATATACGAGCCACCGAGTTTGCCCGCTTAAGCTACATCGACCCCGCACTGCCTGAAGGAAGCGAACGGGGACAGATCGACAACATCAGAAACATCGCGATAGCAGCCGGTTCTAATCCAATGATGCCACGTCTGAGTTCCGCTGATGCCAACTCCAACTACCGCGTTTCCGACCGTTTTGTGGAAGACGGATCGTACCTGCGGTTACAAAACATCTCTTTCAGTTATAACTTCCCGAAAAACTGGCTGAAGAAAGCTGAAATTGAAACTGTACGATTGTATGCCAATCTTCAGAATGTGTACACATTTACCAAATACAAAGGCTACGACCCTGAAATTGGATCAATGAGTCAGAACGCACTGCTTTCGGGAATCGATAATGGCAGGTATCCTTCACCTCAGATTTATACCATCGGATTAAACGTCACCTTCTAATTAGTATCAGCATGAAATTTACATATAGTATCCGGCTAGTCATTTTGTTCTCAGGACTGTTTCTCACTACATCCTGCGAGGACTTTCTTGATTACACTCCCAACGACAGGGAAACATTAGACAACTTTTTTCAATCGCCACAGGACCTGAAAACGGCTACAGCAGGTTTATACAACAAGGTGTGGTTCGACTTCAACGACAAATTTTCCTATGGATTAGGCGATGGACGTGCAAACAATCTTTTTGCACCCTATTCGAACTATATTTATCCATTTACAACACTTACCGAGACATCACTTACGGGGCCTTTAGTATCGGCCTGGCAATCGTTTTACAATGTAATCGGGCAGTCGAACAATACGATAAACAACATTCAGCTCAGAGCAATGAATGTAACTGAGCAACAGAAAAACGAAGCCATTGCCGAAGCACGTTTTATGCGTGGTACTGCCTACTGGTACCTTGCCTCACTATGGGGTGATGTAATAATAGTTACCGACAACACGAAACTGGTGAACAACCCTATCGTGCCCAAAAATCCACGAATCGATGTCATGGAGTTTGCAATCCGCGATCTCGAATTTGCCGCTAAACATTTACCTGCTGCGATAACCCAGGCCGGGCGACTTACACGTTATTCGGCACTTGGAATGTTATCGAGAGTATACCTTTCGATGGCCGGACTCAAAGGCGGAGGAGTAAATAGTGGAACCCGTTCGGCTGAATACCTCGATCTGGCCAAACATGCATCCAAAATAGTTTGCGAAAGCAGTGAATACAAGCTGATGGCCAATTACGCCGATCTTTTCAAAGTGGACAACAACAACAATTCCGAGTCATTATTTGCTCTTCAGTGGATGCCGCTACCCACCGATGGCAATTGGGGAGTGAACAACACTCATCAGGCCTATTTCGCCTTCTCGTCGGCCATTACAGGTGACGATGCCGCCTGGGGAGGATGGACGATGGCATCGTATGAAATGCTGAAATTTTACGACACACGGGATCAGAAACGTAGAAAGGCCACGTTTATGGGCAATGGCGATTTCTACCCGGAAATCAATTCTGCCGGAGGAGGCTTCCTGGTGGAAAATCAAGACAAGGCATTTGTAAAAAAGGGAGTGGTTGGTTCACCGAAGGACACCGGAGGTAAATCGTCGCGTATGAGTTCAGCTCTGAACACCTATATGTTACGATTAGCCGAAGTCTATCTTATTTATGCCGAAGCCGTGCTGGGAAATAACACATCCACAACCGATGCTGATGCACTAAAGTACTTCAACATGGTTCGCACCCGGGCCGAAATGCCGGTGAAAACCGTGATTAACTATCAGGATATTTTTTACGAAAGAAGGGTGGAATTAGCCATGGAAGGACAGTTTTGGTACGACTTAGTGCGCCGCAGCTACTATCAACAACAGGAAGTGCTCAACTTTATGGAAAATCAGGAGCGTTCGCAACAGTACGAATTTGACGCGAAAACCTATACAATTACTATGACATCGCTCGATGCAACTCCGGTTGATAAGCCCGAGCCCAAACGATTACTGTTACCTTATCCCGAATCGGAAGTGGTGCAAAACCCCTTACTCAAGGAAGCGGCTGTGCCGTATGTATTCACAGAAGAAAAAATTACGAATCTATTTAATTAATCGATATGAATATTTTCAAAAAACATAGCATTATAACGGGGATAATGATGATCGCAATATTACTCAATGCCTGCAAAGAGGATACCGATGGCATTTATCAGGACAACGATAACCCGATTACCATCACCAGTATTCACTTGCAGGATGCAGATGATACATTATTAGACAGACCAGTTGAATTTGCACGACTGGGACAACTTATCCGACTCGATGGTACCGGCTTTCTGGGGGTACGCGAGGTGTTCATCAATGGAGTGAGCGCCTACCTGAATCCCACACTGCTAACAGACAATTCGATGTTGGTACGAGTTCCCAGAACAGCTCCTACGTTGGATGCCGATGCAGAGGTAAGAAATAAAATCGTTTTGAAAAAGAAGAATATCCAGCTGGTTTACAACTTCAATATCCGCGACGCAGCACCCTCCATCGATCGCATTTCGCACACGCTGCCTCAGGCCGGTGAAGAAATAACCATCTATGGAAAGGGCCTCGTGGCAGTCAGCAGCATTACTTTCCCCGGAAATGTGAAAGTCACAGAGGGAATTATTTCGGATGAAGACGGAGAATGGTGTAAGGTGATTGTGCCTGCAGGAGTTTCGAACAATGGCGGCTCTGTTTTGGTATTGGGAGCTAACGGAGGTGCTTATTCACCAGCCTATTTCAATTTCAGAAAGGGACTTGTACATAATTTCGACGATGTAAACAATCAAAGCTGGAGTCAGGGCGAAATATCCGACAATCTGAATGCTTTACTTCCGGCAATTGGTACAGGACCAAAATCGCAGGGAATTTATCGCTCATTTAACAAAACAGCGAAAGAAATGCCGGCCAGCGATGCACCGGTCGACCTCACCCGCTACTGGATCAACAACAGTGTCTGGACAAATATTCTCACCGAGGAAGTCATTCCCGGCCTTACCCCAACCAGTGAAGTAGCGGTACAGATGGACATTTACTTCGAAGGAGTGTGGAATTCGGGCAACATCCGTTTTGTAATTGCCGATGGATTCGGAGCCAGCCGTTTCTGCATGATTTACGCTCCCTGGGAGGCTTTTGGAAAACGGGTTCCGGTAGTTAATCCAGGTTTCTGGTTTACCATTACACTACCATTCAATCAAAGTATTGATTACCTGGAATCGGATTTTCAGTATGTGATGAGCACCGTAAAATCGGCAAGCTACGCACAGTCGGGTCCCTGGTTCGAAAACGGAAATATCAATGATGCACCGTCGGAGCCAACCACCCTGAATGTTTATTTCGACAATATCAGAATTGTGCCTCTGAAAACACCTACTTACAGCGACTTTGGCGATGAAGACTAATCATAAACTTGATGAAACCATGAAGCAGAAATTAAAAGTATTACTACAATTAGTAGTGTTGATACTACTGACAGGGCTTACCGGCTGTTACGATGAAAAAATGGAGTGGGTCGAAAACCCCTATGGAACTCCCATTGATATCTCTGAAATCCCTGCCACTTTGCAGGAACAAATCACAGCACTGGGTCCGTTAAAGACCTATTCAAACACATTTGAACTGGGAGTGGGCATCGATCTGACGCTATACCTCGAAAAGGAAGATTACCGGAATATGATTAATGCCAATTTTCATAATATCACCGTGGGTTATCATATGAAACACGGCCCCATGGTGAATACCAATGATGGCAAACTCCGTTTCGCTGCGGTGGATAACTTTCTTGAACGACTTCCGGCTGAAATGGGTGTATACGGGCATACATTGGTTTGGCATACCAATCAGAATGGAGCCTACCTGCGTAGTTTGATAGCTCCGACAGTGATACCACCCGACCCAACCGGAAATAATATCCTGGAACTTACAGGATTGAAAGATAAAACCTTCAGCAACTGGACCCGTCAGAATCCGGGAGCAGGAATTTCGATTGAGGATGGAGCAGGTGTGTCGGCAGCGAATCAGGCCATAAAATTAGTTTCCAGCAGCTCTTCCTCAAGCGCATGGAACCTGCAGCTTATTTCTCCGAATGTACCGGTAGTGAGCGGTAAAACCTACACCGTTTCATTCTACATCCGTTCCAATCAGGCTGGCAAAGGACGGTTATCGTTCCCCAAAGGGCACAATAGCAATCAGTATCCTTACATGGACTGGACAGGAACTGGCTCTGCAACAGAAGCATTTAACACCAACTCAGCCTGGCAGAATGTGAAGTTTAATCTCACCATGGAAGACAATGTTTTTCAGTTTAATATGGACCTGGGCTATCTGCCGGATGTTACCTACTTTATTGATGTCAACAATTTCACCATAGTGGATAGTTCGGTGCAGAGCAATCCTACCGTTATCGAAAAATCGGATGAGGAGAAGAAGCAACTTATCACCAATGCCATGAATTACTGGATTACCGAAATGGTGAGTCATTACAAAACCAGAGTAAACGCTTGGGATGTAGTGAACGAGCCCATAAGTGATAATGCATCGGGTGTTCGTCACGGCAATTACAAAGGCGATGCCGAAGACACCTTCCACTGGCAGGATTTCATGGGCGACGATTATGCCGTGAATGCTTTCAAAAAAACCCGCGAGGTCGCTAAACCCGGTGATAAACTCTTTATCAACGATTACAATCTGGAGTACAACCTGAATAAATGCAGGAGATTAATTCAATACGTTCAGGAAATTGAATCGAAAGGGGCAGTGGTCGATGGTATTGGCACCCAGATGCACATAAGTATCAACCAGAAAATGGAAGACGTTGCCGAAATGTTCACCCTGTTGGCAGCAACCGGCAAACTCATCAAGATTACCGAACTGGATGTAAAGGTAAATACCGCTTCTCCCGATGCCGAAGCACTTAAAAAGCAGGCAAATGTATACTACCAGGTTGTAAAGTTATTCAAACAAATTGTTCCTCCCGCTCAACAGTACGGTGTGACACTCTGGGGAATTACCGACGCCGATTCGTGGATTAAGGACGACGCACCGTGCCTGTGGGATGCAAAATACAATCGTAAAATTGCATACAAAGGATTAGCCGATGCTCTTGCCGGCATCAGTTCAGATTTTGAGTAATGTGTCGGTTATCAAGTATTTAACTGTAATTAACAAAGCGATATATCATGAAATCAACTTCACAAAAGGTTTCCTTCGCTGAGAAAGTCGGCTATAGTCTGGGTGATGGTTCAGCAAATCTCATCTTTCAGATGATGATGATGTTCCAGATGTTTTTCTATACCGATGTTTTTGGAATAAAAGCCACTGCAGCGGGTATGATTCTCCTTTTTGCGAGGGTATTCGATGCCTTTGTCGATCCCGTGGTGGGCATTCTCTCCGACCGCACCAACAGCAAATGGGGAAAATACCGTCCGTGGCTCATTTGGACAGCTATTCCCTTTGCGGTATTTTTTGTACTGGCGTTCACAACTCCCGATCTGGGGGAGCGCGGAAAAATAATCTACGCAGGCATCACCTACACCTTGCTGATGTCGATTTATTCGTTCAACAACACACCTTACTCGTCCTTGGGCGGTGTAATGACCAGCGACATCAAAGAAAGAACCAGCATTGCTTCGGTGCGTTTTGTGACTGCGACCCTTGCCACCTTTGTGGTGCAGGGACTTACGCTGCCCTTAGTTACTAAATTCGGCGGTTCACCCGTTTCTTCCAAAGGATGGATGCTGACAGTGAGCTTGTTTGCTTTGATAGGCCTGATTTTCATGGTTATCACCTTCTTTTCAGCACGTGAAAGAATTGTTCCTCCTGCCAATCAGAAAACACCGGTTAAACAGGATTTGAAAGATATTCTGGGAAACAAGCCCTGGAAAGCTATGTTTGTGCTTACCCTGTTTTTATTCACCACGCTTGCACTCTGGGGCAGCAGTATGTCGTACTACTTCAATTACGTGGTCGATAAAAACGCCCTGTTCTATTTTTTAGATAAAGCAGGATTGGTCGGAATTGCCAATACCGATATGGGATTTCTGAAAACCCTTCTCGATGCCTTTGGATTGATTGTGTACGAACCTGAAAAGGTATTTGCCGTTGGCTTCAGTTTGTTTAATATGATTGGACAAATAGTAACCTTAGCCGGCGTAATCTTCCTTTCGCAATTTCTCTCCAACATCTTTGGTAAACGCGATGTATTTATTGTATGCTTAGCACTGACCGCTTTGTTCACCGGCCTGTTTTTCGTGGTTTCACCTTCGGATATCACCGGCATTTTCGTGCTGAACATCCTCAAAAGCTTAGCCTATGCACCCACCATACCGTTGTTGTGGGCCATGATGGGCGATGTTGCCGACCATTCCGAATGGGTGCACCACCGCAGGGCAACCGGATTTGTATTCGCCGGAATCGTTTTCGCGCTTAAGGCCGGATTAGGTATCGGAGGAGCATTGTGTGGCACCATCATCGATAAATTCGGATTTGTGGCTAATGAA
>JAVFAG010000069.1:9667-14479 GCA_034002585.1 Paludibacter sp. | reverse complement strand
CAGCCATTTGCTTTCTGAATTTCGGCAATCGAAAAACCAAGCAGGTTATTGCGCACGTGGCCGAGGTGAAGGGGTTTATTGGTATTGGGGGATGAATATTCGATCATCATCAGCTTGTCCTTTCCTGAAGTGTTATGCCCGAATTGCTCATCGGCAGCCAACACATTCAGCACTTCCATCCAGTAGGCAGTATTGATGGTGAGGTTGAGAAAACCCTTGATAACATTAAACGCACTTACCAGTGAATGCTGAGCCAACAGGAAGTTACCAATTTCATCACCAATAACTTCAGGTGCCTTACGGGCTGCTTTCACAAACGGAAAAGTCACCACGGTAAGATCACCTTCGAATTCCTTTTTGGTTTTCTGAATCTGAAGTTGGGCATCAGCAGCTTCCAGCTGATACAGTTCTGCAACAGCTGCTTTCACCATCGCCTGGAGCGAAGTTTCGATATTCATAGGAAATACACTTTAAAATTGAGGGTGCAAAGATACAAAAAATCAGCCGGAGGAAAAAGAGCTCGTACAGTAGCGTTAATTTACAAAAAAATTTCACAGCCCGACGGGGAGCTGTGAAATTCAACGTGAGCGGCAAACGGGGCTCGAACCCGCGACCTTCGGCTTGGGAAGCCAACGCTCTACCGACTGAGCTATTGCCGCAAAAATGCAGGTTATTTTACAATTCCTGCAAATCCCATAAAGGCCATCGCCAGCAAACCAGCAGTCAGCAGTGCAGACGGTATTCCTTGCATCCCTTTCGGAAGATTCAGCATGTTTAATTGTTCGCGGATACCTGCAAAAAGCACCAATGCCAATCCAAAACCAATGGCAGTAGAGATGGCAAAGACCACACTGCTGGCCAGATCAAAATCTTTCTGTATCACCATAATTGCGACACCCAACACTGCACAGTTGGTGGTAATCAGCGGCAGGAAAACACCCAGTGCCTGATACAGAGCCGGTGAAATCTTTTTCAGGATAATCTCTACCATTTGTACCAGAGCAGCAATTATCAGAATAAAACTGATGGTTTGCAGATAGGTAATATTCAAAGGCTCAAGCACCGATTTTTGAACGATAAAGGTGAAGATGGTGGCAATCGTAAGTACAAATGCTACCGCTCCGGCCATTCCCAAAGCAGTTTCCACTTTTTTGGATACACCCAAAAACGGACAAATTCCCAGGAACTGCGACAGTACGATATTGTTTACAAATACAGCACTGATAAATATAAGTACGTATGTCATAATCTTAAGCTTTTTTCAGTTTATTGAAGATAGCAATGAGGTAGGCCAGTGCAATAAAGGCTCCCGGAGCCAGTACGAAAAGCAACATGCCATAATTTTCGGGGAAGATAGTCAAACTAAACACCTTGCCGGTTCCTAATAATTCACGCGTTGTACCCAGTATGGTAAGCGCCATGGTAAAGCCAAGTCCCATGCCCAGTCCGTCGAAAAACGATTTTCCAACCGAATTTTTAGCGGCAAATGCTTCAGCACGGCCTAATACAATACAGTTCACCACGATAAGCGGAATAAACAAGCCCAGACTATCGTAGAGAGCAGGCACATAGGCCTGCATAATCATTTCAACCAGGGTAACAAAAGTGGCAATCACCACAATAAAGGCAGGAATACGCACTTTATCAGGAATTATATTCTTAAGTAAGGACACAACCACATTGGCCGATATCAGCACAAAAGTAGTGGCCAGTCCCATTCCCAGTCCGTTGAGGGCCGATGAAGTTGTACCCAGCGTGGGACACATCCCCAGCAGGAGCACAAAAACAGGATTTTCTTTAATAATGCCATTCAGCATGGTTTTCATTCCGGAATTCTGACTCATATACTTGTCCTCCTTATTGATTTACGGTTACTGAATCGGTTGATAGTGCAACTTCATTCGAAGTTGTGTTGCTCTGTGAATAAGCACTGTACGCATAGCGAATGGTTTCGAGAAATGCACGCGATGATATTGTAGCAGCGGTAATTGCATCCACTTCTCCCCCATCCTTACTTACTGTAAGATTATTGGTTTCAGGATGTTTACCACGAATATCCTGATTCGCTTTTTCGGTTTTGAACCAGTCTCCCATCTTCGTTCCCAGTCCCGGAGTTTCCTTTTGTTCCAGTACCGAGTAATTCACAATGGATCCTTCAGCATCGAAGCCTACCATTACCTTAATCTCGCCACTGAATCCGTTGCCGGAATAGGACTGGACAGCAGCTCCAACAAAGGTATCTCCTTTATAGGCCTTATACAATGCAAAAGGAGTCTCAAAACCGTCGAGGGTAATCAATTCTTCAGCTTCGAGACGATCGTATTCAGGAAGTACCTCTTTAATTGCATTTTCCTGCTTTGCTTTTTTCGAAGCTGCAATGGGCTCTTTGGTAAGTGAATAGACCGAACCAAGCGCCACAGCGGCAAAAATGGTGATGCCTGTAAGCACCAGCACCATATTCTTAAATGTAGATTCTAACTTTGCCATTTCTTCAGATTATGCTTTTTTCGGTTTTTCTCCAAACCGTTTGGGTTTAACATAGAAGTTGATGATTGGGGTGAAACCATTCATAATCAGTATGGCGAACGAAACGCCCTCTGGGTAGGCTCCCCAGGTACGAATGATTACTGTGAGCAAACCAATTCCAACTCCGTAAATCCACATCCCGCGGAAAGTCATGGGCGATGTTACATAGTCGGTTGCCATAAAGATGGCACCCAGCATCAATCCACCTGAGAATAAATGCACCAGCGGAGAAGCATATGTTTGAGGATCAACCAGGTAGAGAATTCCTGTAAATACAGCAACAGTCAGTAAAATACTTACCGGAATATGCCAGGTAATAATTTTGCGAATGAGCATGTAAACAAGTCCGAGAAGCAGCGCAATAGCCGATACTTCACCGATGGAACCCGGGATATTTCCGATTATCATATCGGAGATGGCTGGCAGTGAAGCAGATCCTTCTTTCAATATTCCCAGCACAGTGGCTCCGGTTTCAGCATCAAGGTAGGTAGTTGCCAACGGATCAACAACCGGCCAGGTAGTCATCTCCACCGGAAATGAAATCAGCAGGAACACACGTCCAACCAGTGCGGGGTTGAAAGGATTATTTCCCAAACCACCAAAGCTCATTTTTGCAACCCCGATAGCCACCAGTGCACCAATAATAATCATCCAGACCGGAAGATTGGAAGGTAGGTTGAAAGCTAACAATAAGCCGGTGATGGCGGCAGAACCATCCATTATGGTTATCTCACTTTTCAGGATGTATTTCTGAATCAAAAATTCGAAAAGCACGCAAGCGGCAACCGCAGTGAGTGTTACGATCAGGGCTCCCAGTCCGAAGAAATAAAGCGAAGCCAGCAATGCGGGAACCATCGCAATTAGCACCCCATACATATTTTTTGCGATGGAGTCGCCGCTGTGAATATGCGGTGCAGGCGATATAATCAGTTTTTCCATTCTATGTAATTATTTAGCGGTTCTACTTCTGATAATTCCACCCACAGTCGATTTACCAAAACGGATATAATCGAGAAGCGGTCGGTTCGATGGGCAGGTATAACTACAACTTCCACATTCGATGCAGTCCATTGTACGGTTGGTTTCCATCTCAGGCCACATATTGCGTTCGCTCTGAGCCATCAACAAATATGGTTCAAGTCCCATTGGGCATACGGTTACGCATTTGGTACACCGAATACAGTTTTTTACCGGCTTACGAATCGACTCCGCTTCCCGAATAAATACCACACCTGAACTACCTTTTGCCATTGGAATGTTTAAATTCATCAGCGAGCGGCCCATCATTGGTCCACCTCCTACAATTTTCCCCGTACCTTCAGGGATGCCTCCGGCTTCTTCCACCACACTGGAAAGGTAGGTACCAAGACGTACACGGTAGTTGCCCGGACTTGGAGCATCTTTACCGGTAATCGTCATCACACGCTCGATCATGGGCTTATTCTTCTGAACAGCTTCGTAAACGGCATAGGTAGTGGCTACATTCTGTACCACTGCACCCACTTCCACCGGTATCGTTCCGCTCGGCACCTGACGGCGAAGCAGCGCATCAATGAGCTGCTTTTCACCACCCTGTGGATACTGCACCTTTAGTGTTTCCACTTCGATACCTTTATAATTAACAGCCAGCTTTTTGAACAGCTGAATGGCGTCTTTCTTATTATTTTCAATACCAATGATTGCACGATTCACTTCAAGTGCCTTCATCAGGATTGTTACACCAACGAGAATTTCTTCGGCATGCTCCAGCATCAGCTGATGGTCGCAGGTAAGGTACGATTCGCATTCCACAGCATTGATAATCAACACTTCGGCCTTTTTTCCAGGAGGTGGCATCAGTTTCACATGAGCAGGGAAGGTAGCACCTCCCAAACCAACGATACCAGCTGCTTTAATTTTATCTACAATTTCCTGCTTCGAAAGGGTACACTCGCGTTTTATATCCGGTGTACGGTCAATGGTTTCGAGCCACTCATCCCCTTCCACTTCAATAAATACAGCCGGACGTTTGTAGCCTGAAGCATCCAGTTGAACATCCATCTTCACCACTTTTCCCGAAACCGACGAATGTACATTCGCTGAAATAAAGCCACTGGCCTGTCCTATCATTTGACCCACCATGACAACATCGCCCCTTTTAACAATCGGGTCGGCAGGTGTACCAATATAATGAGCCAGCGGAATAACTACCTGCTTTGGTATCGCGGCAGTTTTAATTTTTTTCCCTGCAGCAAACTTATTCTCTGCCGGGTGAATCCCTCCGATTCTGAAAGTCCTCATATTTTA
>JAVFAG010000069.1:6038-9567 GCA_034002585.1 Paludibacter sp. | reverse complement strand
TCCTTGATGGCATTTGTTGGACATACTTCCACACATTTACGACACAGTTTACAATGCTCGTCGTTGATAAATGCCAGATTATTTTCAACTGTTATGGCTTCGTGAGGACACACCTTGAAGCACTTGGCACAACCAATACAACCTACATCACAGGCTTTCTTTGTGATATGTCCCTTATCTTCGTTGCGGCAACCCACATAGATACGCCTGCTTTTCGGACCCTTTTTACGAAGCTCAATCAAGAGTTTAGGGCAGGCTTTCACACAGGCGCCACAAGCTGTACATTTATCATCATCCACTTCGGGAATCATAGTTACAGGATTCACCTTGATGGCATCAAATTCACAGGACAATTCGCAATCGCCAAAGCCCAGACAGCCCCACGAGCAATTGGTTTCGCCACTGTACAGATTGTGAGCGATAAAACAATGTTTTACGCCATCGTATTCGTTGTAGCGGGGACGATGCTCACAAGTTCCATCGCAGCGTACAACAGCCACTTTCGGAGCCTGAGCTACAGCTGTTTTACCTAAAATAAGAGCTACCTTCGACATGGTATCGTTGCCTCCAACCGGACAAAACAAATCGCCCAGCTCATCCGACTTCACACAGGCGTCGGCAAAACCACGGCATCCGGGAAAACCGCAACCTCCGCAGTTGGCAGCAGGTAATGCAGCTTCGACTTCGTCGATGCGGGGATCCTCAAACACATGAAATTTTTTGGCAACAACAAAAAGAATAATCGATGCTACGGCACCGATAACACCCAGGGTGATTAAAGAAATAAGTACTATGCTCATGGTTATCATAAAAATTCTTAAATAAAACACTTAAGCGGTCAGCTTTTTTGCCTGAAATTTAAGTCGTGATTTTAATTTAGTATTGAAACGGGATAAAATCAAAAAATACGGTACCAAAGTTCCCAACGCAATGCTTCCGGAAAGGGATTCATTGTCGGTATAGTTGTTGATAATCAATAAAGTAAGCAGAATAAGCAAAAAGGGAATTACAAAAGCAAGCAGTACTGCAAACAAGCCCATAGAGCTTTGTCCATACAAAATAACCGTATCTCCAACCTTATAATCGAGGTTGTCAGTCTCCACATCAATCAGCTTTTCATCCATATCGGCAGCCGAACAGGCGCCTTTGGCGTGACAGGAACTGCAGGCAGAAAGTTGAACAATTTGAACCTGAATGTGTTTTCCATTTACATTTCGTACAATTCCGGAATGTTCGATTAGTTGACTCATTTTGTAATGTAGAGATTGCAATTTGAGGGCAAATGTACTATATTTTTTGTTTTACTACAAGATAGTAGCTGTTTTTTTATACACAAAAAGCACAAAAATGAGCAAGTAGCATAGCTAACTTACTATCTTTGTGCTTTTTGTGTTGCTGTATTTTTTTCTAAACCGGAATCAATCCAAATTCTAATTAATCCTGCTAAATCCTGTATAGGGTACGAGAGCTTCCGGAATACGAATGCCATCCGGTGTCTGATGATTTTCGAGCAATGCTGCTACAATGCGGGGAAGAGCCAGTGCACTACCATTAAGTGTGTGACAAAGCTGCGTTTTTTTATCGTTTCCTTTAAAACGGCATTTGAGACGGTTAGCCTGGTAGTTCTCAAAATTGGAAACAGAGCTCACTTCCAGCCAGCGTTTCTGAGCAGCCGAATACACTTCAAAATCGAAGGTTAGTGCCGAAGTAAAACTCATATCGCCGCCACACAGGCGAAGAATACGCCAGGGCAATTCCAGTTTTTCCACTAAAGTCTGCACGTAATTAACCATTTCAGTAAGCGATTCGTACGACTTATCAGGATGTTGAATCTGCACAATTTCCACCTTATCAAACTGATGCAGGCGGTTTAATCCCCGTACATCCTTACCATACGAACCTGCTTCACGACGGAAACAGGCTGAATAGGCTGTATTTTTGATCGGCAATTCCGATTCATTGAGAATCACATCGCGGTAGATATTAGTCACCGGTACTTCAGCCGTAGGAATCAGATACAAATCGTCGAGCGTGGCGTGGTACATTTGTCCTTCCTTATCGGGCAACTGTCCGGTACCATAGCCCGAAGCCGCATTTACCACATAAGGCGGTTGCACTTCCAGGTAGCCGGCTTCACGGGCATTGTCGAGGAAGAAGTTGATGAGTGCACGCTGCAAACGGGCCCCTTTTCCTTTATATACAGGAAAACCAGCACCGGAAATTTTCACACCCAGTTCAAAATCTATCAGGTCATACTTTTTTGCCAGGTCCCAGTGAGGTAGTGCATCAGCAGGAAGCTGAGGAACTTCCCCACCCGATCGTTCCACCACATTATCTTCGGCATGACGACCTTCGGGTACCGACGAGTGAGGTAGATTGGGAATCTGAACCAGCAAATCGTTGAGTTGCTGCTCCAGTGAAGCCTGTAAATCGGTAAGCTCCTGAATCGTTTTCTTTAATTGTGTGGTTTGCGCTTTTGCTGTATTTGCTTCAGCAGATTTACCTTGTTGAAATAGCATCCCGATTTCCTTCGACAAGGCATTCGACTGTGCCAGTGCCTGATCGGCAGTAGTTTGTGTCTGCTTACGACGGGTATCCAACTCAATAACCTGAGCGATGATTTCATCCGCTTTGAAGTGTTTTTTTGCCAGACGGGCAATCACCTCCTGTGGATTATCTGTGATATATTTTAATGTTAACACCGGTATTCCTTATTATTAATCATTTATCATTCATCATTTATCATTAAAAAAAACTCTCCCGTATTTTACACTACGGTAAAACAACAGGAGAATTTTGTATGCACGCAGGAACTATGCTTAGTTAGCTTCTGCCAGCGGACGTACTGATACGAACGACTTGTTGTCTTTTCTTTTTCTGAATTCAACGATTCCATCCACCAGTGCAAACAAGGTATGATCTTTTCCAAGACCCATGTTTTCACCTGCATGATGAACAGTTCCACGCTGACGTACGATGATATTACCGGCTTTAGCAAACTGACCGCCGTAAATCTTTACTCCGAGTCGCTTACTTTCCGATTCGCGACCGTTCTTCGAGCTACCAACTCCTTTCTTATGTGCCATTTTCTTCTAATTTTTTACCGGTTAATTACGCTACAATTTCTTTAATCTTCAATTCGGTGAAGTTCTGACGGTGACCGTTGCGTTTACGATACCCTTTACGACGTTTTTTGTGGAAAACAATAACCTTTTCACCACGAACGTGCGATAATACTTCACAAACCACTTTTGCTCCTTCAACAACCGGTGCGCCTACTGTGATGGCTCCGTTGTTATCAACAAGCAATACTTTGTCAAATTCTACTTCCGAGCCCTGTGCAGCCTCTTCCATACGGTGTACATACAGTCTTCTTCCGGCTTCTGCCTTGAACTGCTGTCCCAAAATTTCTACAATTGCGTACATTATAACTACTTGATTTTTAATTACATCAGGAAGGTGAGATGCCTTTCGACAGCGCTTCTTCACGTACCCTCTCTGAAACGGACTGCAAAGATAGTATTTCTTT
>JAVFAG010000069.1:0-5938 GCA_034002585.1 Paludibacter sp. | reverse complement strand
TACGTGATTACCAAACCGGCAACCATATTTGCAATAGCAGAGGAGGAACCCAGGGAAACCAGCAGACCTAAAAAGACGGATACTCCCTGAAAGATTTCGGAATCGGAGCCCGGCAAATAAGGAAAAATGAGGATGAACATGAAGGCATACAACAAGAACTTCACGATACTGAAGGTTGGCAACGCCCAGTCATCGTGAAAGCCATTGATTTTTAACTTACCGGCCTCAATTTCACTGAATATATACCGTATAAACCGGGTTGAATATTTAAACACCAGAACAATAACGATAATGGTAAACAGGTTGGGCATGTAATCCCACATGGATTTCATAATACCGCTGAAGGGCTTCCAGATAAAACTAAAAAGGGTATCGGCCCAGCCCCGGGTAAAGGGGAAAATGCTGAAAACCAGAGGTAGAAGTAGGTAGACCAGCAATACAATCAAAAACCATTTCAAAAATTTCAACAGCCAGGAAATCACCACCAGCTCCTGATCGGCCGTCAGAAAAGTATAATCTTTATACGATAGATTTTTCAGAAGCTTTTCTTTGTTGGTTGCAATTTTTGTTTCCAACCAAACATGACCTTTAATGAGTAAGCGAACCAGAAACACAATTCCACCCAGCACCAGAGCCACAAGACCAATACGAATTAGCGTTTTCCATAATCCTCTGTCGGAACGGGCGTCAATAAATGCCTGTTTAATTTTTTCACTATATTGTCCTGCCAATTCCACATTGCTAAGGTCCGCAAAGGCCGCATCACGTTGAGACACACTCATGATGATTGTTTCACCATAAACAATATCCATATAAATCCCATTCGCCTGCAAACTGATATCATCAGGATTCAGCAAGTCATTATCGAACAGCGAATGCAACCGTTCTGTTATTTTAGCAGCCCGCTCGCGGGGAGTGAGAGAAGCCAGTCGGGTTTTCACATAAAACAGGGTATCGGCAAAAAGATGTACAGGATACCCTTTCTCCACAGTAAGCTCCGAAGGGATTGTTCGATCACTTTCAGGAGTGTTCTCAGCCGGATTTTGAGCGTTTAAGCATCCTGAAATCACAAATAACAGTAAAACTATCAGGGTTTTAACCGGAAATAGTTGGGCATAGTAATGTGTCACATTCATTTTTTATAAAAAGATAAAAATGCATTTATAAGTACCATAAATTTGAACTCTGCATGAAAAAAGTAATTTACCGTCTATATATTTGAGTATCTCAATCATCGTGCAACTTGCTGTTTGTAACGATTTTCTTACAATTATTGTTTTGTATCACCTCGTTTCATATTATTTTCGAAATTGATTTAATTATCACTTCAACAGATTTAACCTCCAATTTTGAGAACGCAAACCATTTTTTGCCTAAATCTTTAAGAGAAGCACCCAAATGGTAGACTTCGTTTTTGTCAATAATCAAAAAGCGATCATGGCTTTGAGAAAAGTTTTTGAGTTCGAAATTTCCATATTGGTCGTTGACTTTTTTTAAATCTAATTGTAGTTGATTGTTAGTTGATTTGGAAAGCAAAAGCACCTTCACATTCTTATTCCTTTTTAATAAATGAGTAAGTGTGGTTTCGTCTATGTAATTGTCGATAAGTATAATATTTTGCCTTGCTGAACGAATAATTTTTGAAGCAAATTCGTATGCATCAAAAACTTGTCCATCGAAAAATACGCCTTGGGATGGAATTACATTTTGTCTTTCCAATGCTTTAAATACCTGCTCAAATTTCTGATCCGTCTCGAGTTGTTTTAACTCTATCTTCTCTAAACGATACGAAATTAATAGATTTTCCTTGAGCAGTTTACGCATATCCACGAATGCCCGCATAATGGCTACGTGAACTCTTGCCGCGGTTTCACTTTTCAGCACACCGGATAATCCTGCAACACCTTGTTCGGTAAATACATATGGTAAATATTTCCGATGTTTTCCACGATTATCTTTTAAGATCGCATTTTGCGATCTTAAACTTGATGTAACAATTTGCAACTGTAAATCAGCCCATTCTACATTTGTAACCTGAAACATAAAGTCGTCAGGAAACCTGTCCAAATTACGTTTAACTTGCTCGTTAAGCCTACTTGTGGGTATGTTGTACATTGCTGCTAAATCGCTGTCAAACATCACAAGAATACCCCGCACAATAAAAATCCTGTTCTCGATTTGTTTTTGTGTAATGATTAATTCGTTACTCATAGCATTTGTTTTAGGTTGGAAATTTTTTACCCTGCAAATGTAACGAAAAATTTTTGGTTCTGTCTCCCGGGCAGTTTATTCCGAGAGTTGTAAAAGCAATTTATCCAATGCCCTGTTAATATCTGGTTCTGTCTGAAGATTTTTGATAAATGCCGAACCTACAATGGCACCCGATGCATAGCGATTCACCATGTCAAGGGTTGCCTTGTTCGACACACCAAAGCCGATTAAACGGGGATTGCGTAATTTCATATCGCGAATACGTTGAAAATAAGCCTCCCGCGCGTCGAAGGAGTGTTGAGCGCCGGTTACTGCTGCCGACGAAACCATATAGATAAATCCGTCGGTACTATCATCGATAAGGCGTATGCGTTCGTCGGAAGTTTCCGGTGTGATTAAAAATATAAATTTCAGACCGTATTCATCTGCTATTGCTTTGTATTCCTGCAGGTAATCATCCATGGGCAGATCCGGGATAATCATTCCATCCACTCCCACCCGATGGCATTCGGCACAAAATTCCCTGAAACCAAACTGCATCACCGGGTTCAGGTAGCCCATCATCACCAGCGGTAGGTGTATCGTTTGACGGATATCGGTTAATTGCTGAAACAACAAACGCAGGTTCATCCCGTTTTTCAGAGCCTGATGCCCTGATTCCTGAATCACCAAACCATCGGCCATCGGATCTGAAAAGGGAATACCAATTTCTACCAAATCGACGCCTTTTTCCTGTAAAACCTTCAGAATTTGTGTGGTATCTTCGAGATGAGGAAATCCGGCTGTAAAATAAACCGAAAGTATCCGTGATGATTTTGATTCAAAAAGCTGATTAATTCTGTTCATTGTGTCTTTTCTCTTTAAATATTTTTTGAACGCATTCGATCAAGAAAGCGATTTACTTTTTCAACATTTTTCAACCCGGGTTCCAGTTCGAAACGACTGTTTAAGTCCACTCCGGCAAGCATTGGATGATGCAGTTGTGCAATGCGTTTTGAATCCTGCTCATCAATGCCTCCACTGAGTAAAAATGGGATATCGGCTGTATAGGCATTCAGCAGATCCCAATTGAATTGTGAACCTGAGCCACCGTACTGTTTGGTTTTGGTATCCAACACCAGATAATCCACAGTACCTTCATAACGTTGCAGGTTTGTTAAATCTGATTCATCGGCCACTGAAACGGCTTTCAACACCTTTACACCGAGCTGACGAATGCTTTTGCAAAACTCTTGATTTTCATTTCCATGAAGCTGCACTGCCTTTAGCTTATAGCTGCGGATTGCGTTTACTATGTCGGAATCAGTAGCATTCACAAATACACCAGTAGTAATAGTAACTTTCAGAGCATCAAAAGGAAATGCTTCTGCCGATGCAAGGTAGCGCGGCGATGCAGGATAGAAAATGAAACCCATGAAATCAGGTTTCAACAGGGCAACTTCCCGAATATTTTGAGGATCACGCATCCCGCAGATTTTCACTT
The DNA here is from genome assembly GCA_034002585.1 of Paludibacter sp. GTDB lineage: Bacteria > Bacteroidota > Bacteroidia > Bacteroidales > Paludibacteraceae > Paludibacter. Next base: position 2,244 of record JAVFAG010000069.1, on the reverse strand, counting down.
TCATGTGTGAATATTTTTTTTAATGGTCACATGGAACTCGCATGTCAGATTCTTATCGACTTTGGTGATTGCCTGCAATCATGCTCGTTTCATCTTTCAATATTTTTTTTGAATAATACTACATCACACTGATAACAATTGTTGTATTTGCCAGTTGTTAAGCATTTTTTCATGCAGTTACTGATTGTATAAAACTTCGGAGTGCCTGCGACGGATCCTTTGTTTTCATAAAGTTTTCACCCATCAAAAAACCCTGATAACCTGCTTTTTGTAATTCAATAACCGTGGCAACATCCGACAATCCACTTTCGCTTATTTTTATAAAACGATCCGGAATCTGCGTTGCAAGTTCAAGCGAGATAGCCGTAGAAACTTCAAAGGTTTTCAGATTGCGGTTGTTTACACCCACCATATCCACTTCATCACACACATGCGCAAGCTCCTCCCGATTGTGAATTTCGAGCAGCACTTCCAGTCCGAGTTCCTTTGCCTTAATGGCCAGCCGACGACATTCATCGGGCGATAAAGCGGCAGCAATAAGCAAAATAACATCGGCACCAATGGATTTGGCTTCGTACAGTTGGTATTCGTCGATCATAAAATCTTTGCGAAGAATGGGGCATTTCACATGAGGCCGGGCAGCTGTAAGTTCCTGCTGCACGCCTCCGAAATATTTTGAATCGGTAAGAATGGAGATGCCGGCAGCACCTGAATCGCTGTAACCGGAAGTAATTTCCACCACATCCGCATCTTCGTGAATCCATCCTTTGGAAGGCGATTTGCGCTTAAATTCGGCAATAATTCCCGGTGCTTCCATCAACCGATTTTTCAGTGATAAACACTCACGATGGTAATAAGGCGATGATTGTAAATCGAAAAGGCTGATGAGTTGTTTTGCAGCTTCGACTTCAGCACGCTTGTCGGCAATAATTTTATCTAAAATAGTCATTTATAGGGTTGAAAACGTAGTTTAAAATTTGGTTGAATCTAACATATTCGTTTAAAATATTAGGAATACTGCTCCAAAAATGTTACAAATGTTTTTTTTGCAGCACCCGATTCAATGGAACGAAGGGCTTCGTCACGGCATTCCTCAAGCGTTTTTGCCGCGTTTTGAGTTTGAATTGCAATGGCCGCGTTTGCTAAAACAGCATTGAGCTGAGCCGAAGTTGCTTCATTATCGAGTACCCGTATAAAAATCCCGGCAGCTTCTTCAATGGTAGCACCTCCGTACAAATCCTGTTGCTGAATTCGGACAAAACCCAATTGCTCCGGACTATAAATCTTCTCACCGCCATTATTCACCACCACTGTCGCATCGGTAAGTGAAACTTCGTCGTAACCATCCAGACTATGTACTATCGAATAGCGGATTCCCAGTTGCTGGTAGATGTAAGTATAAAGGCGTAGCATTTTCAGATTATATACTCCCAGGCATTGCGATTGTGGTCGGGCCGGACTAATCAGCGGCCCCAGAACATTAAAAAAGGTGCGTACTCCTAAACTTCTGCGTACCGGAGCAACATTTTTCATCGCCGGATTGAAAATTGGTGCATGAAGGTAGGCAAATCCTGAAACATCGAGCGAGCGTTTCAGCACTGTTTCATCGGTAGTAAATTTAGCTCCGAAATATTCCAGCACATTTGATGAACCACTTACCGAGGTTGCCGCATAGTTTCCATGCTTTACCACCTGATAACCAGCCCCGGCCACTGTAAAACAGGCTGCCGTTGAGATATTAAAGGTATTTTTCTCGTCACCACCGGTTCCAACTATATCCAACACATCAAAGTCGGAAAAATCAAGTTTGACAGCCATCGACAACAGGGCCTCCCTGAAACCAAGTATTTCATCCAGCTCGATACTTCGCATCAGGTAAACGGAAATAAACGCTGCTATTTGCGATTCGTTGTACTGTCCCTCCGCCATTTTCCGCATCACTTCCTGTGCTTCATCCCGCGTAAGAGCCTGATGATCAAATAAATTATTTAGAATCTGCTTCATATCTATAAATCACTTAACCGCACCCATTAATCATTTATAATTAATCATTAATCATTTTTTCTCCGTCCAGTTTTTCAACATCTCCTCCCCCAGCGGAGTTAATACCGATTCGGGATGAAACTGAACACCTCGCACATCGTGCTCTTTATGCGCCACTGCCATGATCATTCCGGTAGCATCCACCGCAGTTACGGTAAGTTCGGCTGGTAATGTAGCCGGATCGACTACCCAGGAATGGTA
>JAVFAG010000068.1:7635-14834 GCA_034002585.1 Paludibacter sp. | reverse complement strand
ATCTTTGTTTCAGGTGGACCCATGGAAGCAGGTGAACTCGACGGTAAGCAACTCGATTTGGTGGATGCGATGGTAAAAGCGGCCGACGATACCGTTTCCGATGAGGAGGTACATCGTATTGAAAGCGCTGCCTGTCCAACCTGCGGCTCCTGCTCAGGCATGTTTACAGCCAACTCCATGAACTGTCTCAACGAGGCTATTGGTTTAGCTTTACCCGGAAACGGAACAATAGTGGCAACCCATGCCAACCGCGAGCAACTGTTTATCAAAGCAGCACAGCAGATTGTGGAAAATGCGTATAAATTTTACCGCGACGGCGACCAAACTGTGCTTCCCCGCACCATCGCAACAAAAGAAGCCTTTAAAAACTCCATGGTGCTGGATATAGCAATGGGGGGTTCCACCAATACCATTCTTCACATTCTTGCCATCGCTCACGAAGCTGGTGTCGATTTCACTATGGACGATATGGATGAACTTTCGCGTAAAACCCCCTGTTTATGTAAGGTAGCGCCAAACTCCGACAAATACCATATTCAGGATGTAAACCGTGCCGGAGGAATTCTCGGCATTTTAGCTGAATTAAGTAAGGGTGGTTTATTGAATACCGGTGTTTACCGTGCCGATGGACTTACCCTGGCGCAGGCCATACAACAATACGATATTACACGTGATGATGTATCGGAAGAAGCAAAACAACTGTACAAAAGTGCACCCGGCTTTCGGTTCAATCTTGTAATGGGTTCGCAGCATAATTATTACAAAGAACTTGATACTGACCGCATCAAAGGATGTATTCGAGACATGGAACATGCCTATACGGTTGATGGTGGTCTGGGAATATTGAAAGGAAATTTAGCCCCGGATGGTTGTGTGGTAAAAACAGCTGGTGTTGACGAAAAAATATGGAAATTCACTGGTCCTGCAAAGGTATACACTTCACAGGATACCGCTTGCTACGGAATTTTGAGTGGCGAAGTGGTAGCCGGAGATGTTGTGGTAATTACACATGAAGGACCGAAGGGCGGTCCCGGCATGCAGGAAATGCTTTACCCTACTTCTTATCTTAAAGCCCGTCATCTGGGAGCACAATGTGCATTGATTACCGACGGACGCTTTTCAGGAGGTACTTCGGGCCTATCTATAGGACATGTTTCTCCGGAAGCAGCTTCAGGAGGAAATATTGGTCTGATACAAAACGGTGACCTCATAGCGATTGATATACCCGCCCGTTCGATTAAAATTTTAATCAGCGATGAAGAACTGGAAATCCGTCGTCAGGATGAACTCGCACGGGGAAGCGAAGCCTTCAAACCCAAAGACCGTAACCGAGTCGTCAGCAAGGCCCTCAGAGCATATGCCTCTATGGTCAGCTCGGCCGACAAAGGTGCAATCCGAATGATCGATTGATGATGTTCTAAAGGGGCCTTTTTTCAGTATTTCAGGCAAAAATTAAAAACAACTTCTCTCAGAATACACTATATGGAAAAACAAAAAATAACAGGAGCTAAAGCTTTAATTGAATCCATGCTTAAAGAAGGCGTTGATACCATTTTCGGTTATCCCGGCGGTGCCATTATGCCCGCTTTCGATGCCTTATACGATTACGATAAACAACTGAATCATATCCTTACCCGCCATGAACAGGGCGCTGCACATGCTGCTCAGGGCTATGCACGCGTTTCAGGGAAAGTAGGAGTATGTCTGGTTACTTCCGGCCCGGCTGCTACTAATACCGTTACAGGTATCAGCGATGCTATGCTCGACTCCACTCCTATTGTGGTAATTACCGGCCAGGTAGGTGCTGCCCTGTTGGGAACCGATGCTTTTCAGGAAATCGATGTGGTGGGTATCACCCAGCCGATTACCAAATGGGCCTATCAGATTCGTCGCGCTGAAGATATTCCCTGGGCTGTGGCACGTGCTTTTTACATTGCACGTAGTGGCCGTCCGGGTCCTGTGGTACTCGACATCACTAAAAACGCTCAATTCCAGGAATTTGAATACGAGTACAAGCCTATTACCCATATCCGGAGCTATATTCCCGTTCCGGAAGTAAATCCCGATCAGATTAAAGTTGCTGCCGAGCTGATCAACTCTGCAAAACGTCCGTATGCACTGGTTGGACAAGGTGTATTACTTTCCAATGCTGAAAAAGAACTTAAAGCTTTTCTCGAAAAAGCAGATATTCCAGCAGCCTGGACACTCTTAGGAGCTTCAGCTATGCCTTCCGATTTCCGCCTGAATGTAGGATTTTTGGGAATGCACGGAAATGTAAGTCCGAATATTAAAACCAACGAATGCGATGTGCTTATTGCTATTGGAATGCGTTTCGACGACCGGGTAACCGGAAATCTCGCTAAGTATGCCAAACAGGCTAAGGTAGTACATCTCGATATCGATGCTGCAGAAATCAGCAAGAACGTAAAGGCCGATGCTCCTGTACTTGGAACAGCTAAAGAAACACTGCCTGCCCTTACAGCACTTCTTCAGCCTGCAACTCATACCGAATGGATAGAATCGTTTAAGGAAATCGACCAGAAAGAATATGAAAAGGTAATCAAACGTGAAGTACATCCTGAAGGCAAAGAAATGACCATGGGTGAAGTAATCTATAAAATATCGGAAGCAACCAGGCACAATGCCATTGTGGTAACCGATGTGGGACAAAACCAGATGATGGCTGCCCGCTATTCCAGCTACAACATCCCCCGAAGTTTGGTTACATCCGGTGGATTGGGAACCATGGGATTTGGATTACCGGCTGCTATGGGAGCTAAAGTAGGAGCACCCAACCGTACTGTAGTGATGTATACAGGTGATGGAGGATTTCAAATGACAATTCAGGAGCTGGGCACCATTATGCAGGAACAAATCGGTGTGAAAATGGTGGTTCTCAATAATCATTTCCTCGGTATGGTGCGCCAGTGGCAGGAAATGTTCTTTGATGAACGGTATTCGTTTACCGAAATGATGAATCCTGATTTTGTAGCCATCGCGAAAGCGTATCGAATAAATGGCACAGAAGTGTTTGAACGCGAAAACCTTGATGCAGCGATTGCCGATATGCTTAAGGATGACAAGCCTTACCTTCTGGTTGTAAATGTTGAGAAAAAGGGAATGGTATATCCGATGGTACCAGCAGGTGCTTCCGTTACCGAAATAACACTGGGTGAATAAATCAGTTAAATTTGTAAATTTGCAGTCTCATGGAAACAAAATTATATACCATCACCGTATTCTCCGAAAATACAGTAGGTTTGCTCAATCAAATCACCATTATTTTCACCCGTCGGGCACTGAACATTGAAACTCTATCGGTGTCGCCTTCGGCATTAAAAGGTATTCATAAATTTACCATCACCATTAACTCTACCGAAGATGTGGTTGAAAAAGTGGTACGTCAGATCGACAAACGGGTCGATATTCTGAAAGCCTATTACAATACCGATGAAGACCTTGTACATCAGGAAATCGCCCTGTACAAGGTATCCACCGATAAATTGCTGGCATTGGGTTCCATCGAAAAAATGATCAGGGATCATCATATTCAGATTCTGGAGATGAACGACAGCAGTGTGGTTTTTCAAAAAACCGGACATTATGCAGAAACGCAACAACTGTTCGACGAACTGAATCATACTATTGGTGTGTTGCAGTTCATTCGTTCAGGACGTGTGGCTATTACCAAATCGAAGGTTGAACGCCTGTCGGACATGCTGGACGAGATTCAGCGGAAATTTGGCATTCAGCCTGAGTAAAAACAGTATTCAATTAACTAAACTAAATATTTAAGTAAACAAAATGGCAGTAATGAATTTTGGCGGCGTTGACGAAAACGTAGTAACCCGCGAAGAATTTCCGTTGGCAAAGGCACAGGAAGTAATGAAAGATGAAGTAATCGCAGTAATCGGTTACGGTGTACAAGGCCCCGGTCAGTCGCTCAACCTGCGCGACAATGGCTTCAATGTAATTATCGGACAACGCAAAGGCGGAAAAACCTGGGAAAAAGCGATTGCTGACGGATGGGTTCCGGGCGAAACACTTTTCGACATCGAAGAAGCCTGCGAGCGTGCAACGGTAATCCAGTACCTTCTTTCGGACGCAGCCCAGATTGAAGTATGGCCCCGTATCAAACCTTACCTCACTACAGGTAAAGCGCTCTATTTTTCTCATGGTTTTGGCATTACATATAAAGAACGTACCGGTATTGTTCCACCTGCCGATGTGGATGTAATCCTGGTTGCACCAAAAGGTTCCGGAACTTCACTTCGTCGCATGTTCCTGCAGGGTCGCGGATTGAACTCATCCTACGCTATTTTCCAGGATGCAACCGGCCGTGCAAAAGAACGTGTAGTAGCTCTGGGTATTGGTGTAGGTTCGGGTTATCTCTTCGAAACAACCTTCAAACGGGAAGTATATTCCGACCTTACCGGCGAACGCGGAACGCTCATGGGCGCAATTCAGGGAATTCTGTTGGCTCAGTACGAAGTGCTGCGTGAAAACGGTCATACTCCTTCAGAAGCGTTCAACGAAACCGTTGAAGAACTTACACAGTCGCTGATGCCACTGTTTGCTGAAAACGGTATGGACTGGATGTATGCCAATTGTTCGACTACCGCTCAACGTGGTGCACTCGATTGGATGGGCCCCTTCCACGATGCTACCAAACCGGTTTTCGAAAAACTGTATAGCGAAGTAGCCTGTGGTAACGAAGCTCAACGTTCGATTGACACCAATTCGAAACCCGACTACCGTGAAGGTCTGGAAGCTGAATTGAAAGCACTTCGTGAAAGTGAAATGTGGAGAACCGGTGCCGTTGTTCGTAAACTTCGTCCCGAAAACAACTAAATGCATTAATTAAATTAGATTTACGGAGTAGCAAATTCCAGAATAGGATACGCTGCTCCGTATTTTTTTGCTTTTTTGCAAACAAAACAGCCCCGACAAACGTTAAATTTTGAATTCAATGCAGTTATAAAAAATAAACAGATGTCTAAAAAGATTATATTTTGGTTTCGAAGGGATCTTCGGCTTGAAGACAATGCAGGACTTTTCGAAGCCCTGAAAACCGGCCTCCCTGTGATACCACTGTTTATTTTTGATACCAACTTACTTTCTAAACTTGAAAACAAAACCGATCGACGTGTAGACTTCATTTTTCAGGCCCTGGAAAATATAAACCAAAAGCTCAATCCGATGGGCTCACAATTGTGTATAAAACAAGGTTTACCTTCTGAAGTGATACAATCGTTAATCAGAGAAGGTGATATTGCGGCTGTGTATGCCAACCGCGATTACGAGCCCTACGCACGACAACGTGATGAAGAACTATCACAGCTTTTGCAATCTCAACACATCGATTTTAAACTGTTTAAAGACCAGGTGATTTTCGAACCGTCCGAAATCTTAAAAGCCGACGGATCACCGTATACGGCTTACACTCCCTATTCCAAAAGCTGGAGAAAGACTTTTCAGGAAGGGATGGCAGCAGGATTTCCTTCTGAGTACCTGAATAATTTTGCCTCTGAAACTCCTGAAAGCGATATTCATACTCTAACGGATACAGGGTTTCATTCTACGGGTTACCGATTCACGCCACCCATAATTCCACTTACCCTGCTCCCCCATTACCACGAAACCCGCGACATTCCGGCCATGGAAGGTACTTCAGGACTGAGTGTGCACCTTCGTTTCGGCACCATCAGCATACGCTGCCTGGTAAAAGCCGCATTGACAAACAACGACACCTGGCTCGGTGAACTAATCTGGCGCGAATTCTTTATGATGATTCTATATCATTTTCCGCTTGTGACGCATCAATCTTTTAAACCGGCCTATGATTTTATCCAATGGCGAAATGATGAAAAGGAATTTGAACGCTGGTGTAACGGGCAAACAGGGTATCCCATTGTAGATGCCGGGATGCGTGAACTAAAAGCAACAGGTAAAATGCACAATCGTATACGGATGATTACCGCCAGCTTTCTCACCAAGCATTTATTAATTGACTGGCGCTGGGGAGAAGCCTGGTTTGCAGCACATCTGCTCGACTATGATTTGTCGGCCAACAATGGCAACTGGCAGTGGGCAGCAGGATGTGGATGCGACGCAGCTCCTTATTTTAGAATTTTTAACCCCTCAGAACAAACAAAAAAGTTTGACTCACGGTTACAGTATGTCAGGAAATGGGTACCCGAGCTCGATACACTAAACTATCCTCTTCCTATGATCGATCATTCAGTAGCACGGGCACGAGCGCTGACTACCTACAAACAGGGATTGGAAAGTGTAAAAAAGAGCTGAACAAACCGTATAATAGCAATTCTTTGTTTATATTTGCTGTCGGTGGCATTCAAAACGTTGAAGCGATAAAAAAAAGAAATTAATCAGTATAAAAACACATAAACGAAAGTAATTATGATTTTTGATGTAGAAATGATTCGGAAAGTATATTCCGAACTTCCCCAAAAGCTTGAAAAAATTAGGTCGGTACTTTCCCGGCCACTCACCCTTACCGAAAAAATTCTGTATGCCCACCTGGCTGCCAGCGAGAACCTGAAAAGCTTTGAACGTGCTACCGATTATGTAAATTTTGATCCCGACCGGGTAGCCATGCAAGATGCAACTGCCCAAATGGCCTTGTTGCAATTGATGAACTCGGGCCGTCAGAAAGTGGCTGTTCCCTCAACCGTTCATTGCGACCACCTTATCCAGGCACATGTTGATGCTAAATCCGATTTAAATACAGCGACCATATCAAACCGAGAGGTATATGACTTTCTGACCGATGTGTCCAATAAATTTGGTATTGGTTTTTGGAAACCCGGAGCCGGCATTATTCACCAGGTTGTACTTGAAAATTACGCGTTCCCGGGCGGAATGATGATTGGTACCGACTCGCATACCCCTAATGCCGGCGGTTTGGGAATGATAGCTATTGGAGTAGGAGGAGCTGATGCAGTGGATGTTATGGCAGGAATGCCCTGGGAACTAAAAATGCCCAAACTTATTGGCGTAAAACTTACCGGTCGCATGTCGGGCTGGACATCTCCCAAAGATGTGATTTTAAAACTGGCAGGAATCCTTACTGTTAAAGGAGGAACCAATGCAGTAATTGAATATTTCGGCGAAGGAACTGCTACTATTTCAGCAACAGGAAAAGGAACCATTTGTAATATGGGTGCTGAAGTAGGTGC
>JAVFAG010000068.1:0-7535 GCA_034002585.1 Paludibacter sp. | reverse complement strand
GATCCAACCCGTCCTAACTCGATTATCACATCGTTTAACCGTAATTTCGCCAAGCGAAACGATGGTAATCCGAATACCCATGCCTTTGTAGCCTCTCCTGAAATTGTAGCTGCACTGACCATTGCCGGTGACTTGTGTTTCAATCCATTGAAAGATGGTCTTAAAAATGAACAGGGCGTTGAAATATGTCTTCAGGAACCCAGTGGATATGAACTTCCTGCAAAAGGATTTGAAGTAAAAGATGCCGGGTATATTGCTCCTGTCGAAGATGGCAGCAAGGTAAGTGTGAAAATTGATCCCGAATCGAAACGTCTTCAGGAACTTAAACCTTTCCCCGCATGGGATGGAAAGGATTATGTGCAGCAACCCCTTCTTATAAAAGTTAAAGGAAAATGTACCACCGACCATATTTCGATGGCAGGTCCATGGCTTCGTTTCCGCGGGCATTTGGATAACATCTCCGACAACATGCTGATTGGCGCTGTAAATACATTTAATGATGCGACTAATGCGGTATTGGATCCCGCATCCGGAGAATACATTGCTGTTCCGGCTCTCGCTCGTAAGTATAAAGCTCAGGGTATCGGCTCAGTAGTGGTTGCAGAGGAAAACTATGGAGAAGGCTCTTCGCGCGAACATGCGGCTATGGAACCACGCTTCCTGAATGTAAAAGCAATTTTGGTGAAATCATTTGCCCGTATTCACGAAACCAACCTTAAAAAACAGGGAATGCTGGCATTGACTTTTGCCGATAAAGCCGATTACGATAAAGTACGCGAAAACGATACCATCAGCATTCTTGGACTTACTGAATTTGCTCCCGGAAAGAATCTGACCATCGTTTTACACCATATTGACGGCACCAGTGAACAATTTGAAGCAGTTCATACTTATAATGAACAGCAAATCGGCTGGTTCAGGGCAGGTAGTGCTTTAAATGCGATGAAAAAATAATACAACAAAAATGATAAACATATGGCAACAAAAAAAGATTACCTGATTTACAAACTATCAGAAACTGTAAAAACCACCAGCCGCATTGAAAAAGAACTCTTTACGCAGTTTAATGTGAAGCGTGGATTGCGTAACGAAGATAATACGGGAGTACTCGTTGGACTCACTAAGGTGGGCGACGTAGTAGGTTACGAACGCCTACCCGAAGGTGGCCTCAAACCCATTCCCGGAAAATTATTTTACCGTGGCATCGACCTTGAAGACCTGGTACACGGTATCGAAGCCGAAAACCGACTGGGTTTTGAAGAAACGGCTTTCCTGCTGCTTTCCGGATACCTTCCCGATAAAGAGGAATTACGTGTATTTACCGAAATTCTCAATGAATCGATGGCCCTTGACGCCAAGATGAAATTGAATATCATTGAGCTGGAAGGAAATAATATTATGAATATTCTGGCTCGTAGTGTTCTCGAAATGTACACCTTTGACCCCAATGCAGATGATATCACCCGCGATAATCTCATCCGCCAGTCGGTGGAATTGATTGCCAAATTCCCGACTATTATCGCTTATGCGTACAATATCCTTCGTCACAGCCAGCAGGGTCGTTCGCTACACATTCGTCACCCGCTCGAAGGTGCTTCTATTGCAGAGAATTTCTTGTATATGATAAAAGGTCCAAACCGTTACACCGATCTGGAAGTGAAACTGCTCGATCTGTGTCTTATTCTGCATGCAGAACACGGTGGTGGTAACAACTCAACCTTCTCGGTACGTGTAACCAGCTCAACTCAAACCGATACTTACTCGGCCATTGCAGCTGGTATTGGTTCGCTGAAAGGCCCGCTTCACGGGGGAGCTAATATCGAAGTGAAAGATATGTTCGACCACCTGAAAGAAGCCATCAAAAACTGGAAGGATGTGAAGGAAATTGATGCGTACCTCAATAAAATGTTGAATAAAGATGCCTACAACCGTACTGGTCTGATTTACGGTATCGGTCATGCTGTTTATACCATCTCCGACCCACGTGCCATTCTGTTGAAGGAGCTGGCCCGTAAACTGGCTGAAGAAAAAGGAAAACAGAAGGAATTCGACTTCCTGGCACTTCTCGAGGAACGCGCCATCAATGCCTTTATGAATTACAAAGGTTCGGATATTAACAAACAAGTTTGTACCAATGTGGACTTCTATTCTGCATTTGTGTACGATACCATGGGTATTCCTACAGAAGTGTACACACCTCTGTTTGCTATGTCGCGTGTAACCGGCTGGACAGCTCACCGCATTGAAGAGCTGAACTTTGCAAGTAAGCGTATTATTCGTCCTGCTTACAAGAATGTGGGAGAAAAGAAACCTTTTGTTCCACTCACTAAACGTTGATTTTTATAAAATGAAGAAAATAAATGTACAAAATCCCGTCGTCGAACTCGACGGGGACGAAATGACCCGCATTATCTGGTCGTTTATTAAAGAGCAACTTATCCTTCCCTACCTCGATATTGATATAAAATATTACGATCTGGGTATGGAAAACCGTGATGCTACCAATGATCAGGTGACTGTAGATGCAGCGCATGCCATACAGCAATACAATGTTGGTATAAAATGCGCAACCATTACCCCCGACGAAGCCCGCGTAGAAGAATTCGGATTAAAGAAAATGTGGAAATCGCCAAATGGCACGTTGCGTAATATTATTGGTGGTACGGTTTTCCGTGAACCGATTATCTGCAAAAATGTACCCCGCCTCGTTCCGGGATGGGATATGCCCATTGTGATTGGTCGTCATGCATTTGGTGATCAGTACAAGGCAACCGATGTGGTTATCAAAGGAAAAGGAAAGCTGAAAATGACCTTTACCAACGAAGACGGAGAAACGCAGGAATGGGAAGTATTCGATTTCAAAGGAGATGGGGTGGCCTTGTCGATGTACAATACCGACGAATCCATCTACGGCTTTGCCCGATCATCGTTTCAGGTCGCTCTTGAAAAGAAATGGCCGCTTTACATGTCGACCAAAAACACCATCCTGAAAGCCTACGACGGACGATTTAAAGACATCTTCCAGGAAGTGTATGAAAACGAATTCAAGGAACAGTACGAAGCTGCAGGTATTACCTACGAACACCGACTGATCGATGATATGGTAGCTTCAGCTTTGAAATGGAATGGCGGATTTGTTTGGGCCTGCAAAAACTACGATGGCGACGTTCAATCGGATACGGTAGCACAAGGCTTTGGCTCGCTCGGACTGATGTCGTCGGTACTGGTTACCCCTGATGGAAAAACCGTGGAAGCCGAAGCAGCTCATGGCACCGTTACTCGTCATTACCGTCAGCATCAGCAAGGTAAGGAAACTTCCACCAACCCCATCGCTTCCATTTTTGCATGGACCCGTGGATTGGCACACCGTGGTAAACTCGATGGAAATGCTGAACTAATCCACTTTGCTGAAACACTTGAAAAAGTGTGTGTAGCTACTGTGGAAGCCGGTGAAATGACAAAGGACCTTGCTATTCTGGTACACGGAGATAAGGTTAGTCGCAATCAGTACCTGAGCACTCAGGAATTCCTGTCAGCAATAAAAAGAAACCTTGAACAGGCTATGAATTAATGCCTGCGATTTGTGATAACAAAAAAATCCGGAACATACATTCCGGATTTTTTTGTTATATGAGCCTCTCATGGGACTCGAACCCACGACCTAATCATTACGAATGATTTGCTCTACCAACTGAGCTAAAGAGGCGTTTAAAAACAGGGCACAAATGTACAATATTTTTTGAATTGGCGAATCAATTGGTGCTTTTTTTTCATTACTGAGTCCGACTCTGATAAAAATATTGGTATCAGTTTGTACTATTTTTATTTTCCAAAAAAAACCCAATTAATATTGCAGAATAAATTGCACAGGTATTTTTATTTTATTAACTTGCAATCGTTTTCAAAAATATTAATACCCTAAACACATGAGTTACCTCAATTTTGATAAAACCCTGCTGATCAATCTGGAAAAATCGCTGACCAAAGAGATGATCCGCACCAATCGTGCCGGTGCCTACAACAGCACCACACTGATCGATTGCAACACCAGGAAATACCATGGACAGCTCGTGATACCCCTTCCCGAACTCGATGACTCGAATCATGTTTTACTATCTTCGCTCGATGAAACTGTTATTCAGCATGGTGCAGAGTTCAACCTGGGTATTCACCGCTACGAAGGTAATCACTATAGTCCTAATGGACACAAATACATTCGTCAGTTCGAATGTACCACTATCTCTAAAACGATTTACAGGGTAGGAGGTGTTATTCTTTCGAAAGAACGCATGCTTGTATCATTCGAACCACGTGTTCTCATCAAATATACCCTGATGGAAGCCCGTTCGCATACTACATTGCGCTTTAAACCCTTTCTTGCTTTCCGTAGTGTAAACGAACTGACCCATCAGAACGACCAGGCCGACAGCTCGTACGAGGAAGTGAAAAATGGTATGGCTATGCGACTGTACGAAAGCTACCCGCAGCTTTTCATGCAGTTCTCACGCAAAGTAAATTATCACCATCAACCCGACTGGTACAGGAATATTGAATATTACAAAGAACAGGAGCGTGGATACGATTACAAGGAAGACCTCCTGGTACCAGGCTATTTTGAATTACCCCTCAAAAAAGGAGAATCGGTAATCTTCTCAGCAGGTATATCCGAAGTGAGCCCAACGAAATTAAACACTTTGTGGGACAATGAAATCAGCCGTCGCCACGAGCGAAAAGATATGTTTACAACCCTGAAAAATTCGGCACAGCAGTTTTACAAACGGGTTGGAAGCGAGACCTATCTTTTAGCTGGTTACCCCTGGTTTGGTTCCCGTGGTCGCGATCAGTTCGTTTCCCTTCCCGGATGTACCATGGCCATCGATCGATGGGATTACTTCAACGATATTATGAAAACATCTCTTGAAGAAATCAATCGTTTCATGGAAGGTGAAGATCCCGGAAATCTGCATATAAAAGAACTCGACGACCCTGACGTATTGCTCTGGTTTATCTGGACTATTCAGCAATATGCAGCCTATACAACCCTGGATGAAGCTGCTGAGAGGTTTGAAGAGATTTGCTCCTCAATTATCAGCTTTATTCGCAAAATGAACCATCCACGTGTATTTTTCCACAACAACGGTTTGTTGTATGTAAATGGAACAGAGCGACCTGCCACCTGGATGAATGCGGTGGAAGATGGACTGCCGATTACACCACGTACCGGTTATGTGGTTGAAATCAATGCCTTATGGTATAATGCACTGAAATTTGTTGCTTCATTGAAACGAAACCGGGGCAACGAGCACGCAGCAGATCTGATGGATTACCAGGCTGAAATTGCCCGTGAAGCTTTTGTATCTACTTTCTGGAATGGGAGCTACCTGTGCGATTATGTGGTCGACAACTACAAAGACATGGAAGTAAGACCCAATATGCTGCTTGCTGTTGCCTTTGAATACTCACCACTCAACCGTCAGCAACAAAAGGCAGTGCTCGACATTTGCACCAAAGAATTGTTAACTCCCAAAGGAATGCGCAGTTTGAGTCCGAAAAGCGGTTATTACAGACCAAATTACATCGGTGGGATGCTCGAACGAAACCGAAACTACCACAACGGACCGGTTTGGCCCTGTGTTTTCGGTGCCTTTGCCAATGCATACCTCAAAGTGTATAAAAACAGTGGTAAATCGTTTATCGAACGCATGCTGATTGGCTTGGAAGCTGAAATGACTGAGTTGTGCGTAGGCACACTGCCTGAATTATTCGATGGTAATCCTCCGTATAAGGGACATGGTGCTATGTCGTTTGCGATGAGTGTAGCCGAAGTGCTACGTGTGTTGAATCAACTTAAAAAACTTGAAACGGAACTGGTATGAAGGCATTAATGTTTGGTTGGGAATTTCCGCCGCATATTCTTGGAGGGTTAGGCACAGCAAGTTACGGACTAACCCGGGGCATGGCTGAACAGCACGATATGGAACTCGTATTTGTAATTCCTAAACCGCATGGGGATGAAGATCAGAGCTTTCTGAAAATAATCGGGGCCTGTAATGTTCCGGTAGTTTGGAAAGAAAATGACTGGAGCTACGTAAATCAGCGCATCGGTCATATGATGCATCCGGATGAGTATTACTGGCTGCGCAACGGTATTAAATACGATTATTCCCGTATTTACACTAACGAACTGGGCTGCATCGATTTTTCAGGGCGTTATCCAGATAATTTAATTGAAGAAATCGGAAACTATGAAGCAGTGGCAAGTGTCCTGGCTCATCAGATGGAGTTCGATATCATTCACTCGCACGACTGGCTTACTTATCCTGCCGGGGTGTTTGCAAAGCAAATAAGCGGCAAACCACTGGTGGTGCACGTGCATGCCACCGATTTTGATCGTAGTCGCGGCCAGGTAAATCCTACTGTTTATGCTATGGAGAAACGAGGAATGGATGTTGCCGATCATATTATTACTGTTAGTGACCTGACACGCCGTACAGTGATTGAAAAGTACCACCAGGATCCGCGAAAGGTAACTACGGTGCACAATGCTGTAGAACCACTTCCTGATGCCGATTCGTTTACAAAAACTCCACGGCGGGATAAAGTTGTTACCTTCCTGGGACGTATTACCATGCAAAAAGGGCCCGAATATTTTGTGGAAGCAGCCCATCGGGTATTGCAAAAAACAAAGGGCGTACGATTTGTGATGGCAGGTAGTGGCGATATGATGAATGCCATGATTGATCTTGCAGCACAACGGGGAATAGCCGACCGCTTTCATTTTACAGGATTCCTGAAAGGAAGACAGGTACATGAAATGCTGGCCGAAAGCGATGTATATATTATGCCGTCGGTTTCCGAACCGTTTGGCATCTCGCCCCTGGAAGCTATGCAGGTCGGTACTCCATCCATTATTTCCAAACAATCGGGCTGTGCTGAAATTCTGACACATGCTATTAAAACCGATTACTGGGATATTGATGCCATGGCTGATGCCATTTATGCCATTGTAAAGTATCCGGCCATGTACGAAAGCCTTCGTAACCTGGGTCGCGAAGAAGTCAACAATATTAAATGGTACGATGCCGGCATGAAAGTTCGCAATATTTATAATGCTGTTTTGGGAAAACTGTAAGATGACTTCTAAGAGTTACACGTTCACAAAAAATATAAATTGATACAAAACATAGCACACAACAAACGAATTAAACGCACAGCAATATGAAGAATATATGTTTTTATTTTCAACTGCATCAACCCCTTCGACTGAAACGCTACCGTTTCTTTGATATTGGTCAGGACCATTACTATTTTGACGATTTTCAGGTAGAAGATCGCATTCGAAACACAGTTGAGCAAGCTTATCTGCCGGCTAACCGTACCATCAGCGAAATGATTCGCAGTTCGAACGGAAAGTTTAAATGCGCTTTCTCCATTTCGGGTGTCGTACTCGAACAGCTCGAACAATATGCTCCGGAGGTAATCGATAGTTTTAAGGAACTGGCCGCCACTGGCTGTGTCGAATTTCTGGCCCAGCC
>JAVFAG010000067.1:0-15135 GCA_034002585.1 Paludibacter sp. | reverse complement strand
TGCCTGTAAACCTGAAATATAATCGAGTACTACATCCATCACCCGGCTGTAGCTTCCGGCCAGCAAACAAACCGGCCAATCGGAACCAATCATAATCCGCTCCGGACCAAAGGCTTCAAAAACAACATCAAGATAAGGTTTGATATCATCAGGATTCCAGTTGTGCCAGTCGGTCTCGGTAACCATACCCGATACCTTACAGTACACCGATGGAAAGTCAGCCAGTCGGCGAATGTTTTCCTTCCAGGGCGATAGAATGCCTTCTTTTATCAATGGCTTGGCAATATGATCGACCACAACAGCCTGCTTTACATCCAACTGCTCTATCAACTTCAGTGTATTGGGCAAATGCCGTGGAAAAATCAGTAAATCGTAGGCAAGTTTGTATTTGACCAGCAAACGCAATCCTCTTACAAAAGAGGGTCGGAGCATAAAATCATCGTCAGCTTCATCATGAATCACATGGCGCACTCCCACAGCTTTTGGATGACCCGCAAAAGCAGAAAGCTGCTCATCGGCTTGTTCCGACTGCAAATCGACCCAACCTACCACTCCTTTTATTTCAGGATAGCTATCGGCCAGCTGAAGCAACCATCGGGTCTCCTCCAGCGTTTGCCGGGCCTGTACGGCAATGGATCCGTCGAAACCCACCGACCTGAGCTCTGACAATAAGTGTTCGGGTAAAAAATCACGTTTTATGACCGACATCGAATCGTCCATCCAACCGTAATCCTGTTTGTTAAAATGCCAAAAATGCTGATGACTGTCAATTTTCATGATTGTTGTTCTTAAAAATGGATGTATTAAATTTTTACTATATTTGACGGCCAAATGTTTCGCCTGAAAATCAGTTTCCATGATCAATATCAACTATTCTCTTTTATTTAACAGCTTCGACCAGGTCGGGCCCTGGTGGAACTATACCAATATCATCAGTCCGTTCAACCGTCTGTATCTCATTACCGAAGGTGAAGCTCAGGTGTATATGAACAATACTACCTACCACTTAACGCCGGGCAAATTGTTTCTTATTCCAAAATTCACTTTTCACAGCTATCATTGCAACACAAGTATGAGCAATTTTTACCTGTGTTTTTTCGATGAGATAGCTTTCGGCGAAAGTCTTTACGATAGTGTTGAGGTCGATTACCTGGTGGATGCGCTTTCGGGCGACACTTTCCTGTTTGAACGACTCAACCAGCTGAATCCTGAAGGCAGGATTCTGAATCCCGATCCTGCAATCTACGACAATAGCAAATCCCTGTATTCTTTTTCAAGAACCCGCAAGCAACTATCACTTCCTGAATTGATGGAAATTCAGGGGATAATCTACCAGTTGATGGCCCGTTTTATCAGCAGCAATGCTTCCACGGCTATTGCTTCCAAAAAGCGATTCAGCAAACTGACTTCCTATATCCACCAACACCTGGAGGCGAAAATTTCGCTGAACAACCTGGCGGAAGTGGCTTGTCTGAGTCCGGATTATCTATCCAAACAATTCCTTCAGCTGATGGGAGTACGACCTATGGAATATGTGAACCGTATTCGCATGGAACGTGCTCAGATATTGCTTCTTACCAGCGAATCGCCGATTAATCAGATCGCCGAACAGGTGGGTATTTTCAGTAACAGTTATTTCTCCACGCTTTTCAAAAAACACACCTTGTGTACCCCCGACGAATACCGGAAACGACATTTACGTATGTAAACGAACATCGTCGTTCTGGCGCCGCACAACTCCGGTTTTTGCACTTAAAGCTTTCTTTTAATCGATTTTCCTCTCAAGGATTCTGGTACACTTTCTTCATGCGAACCCATTCCAGCTTATGACCGGGCAAAGCCTGCTGAAATCGGCTCATCAATGCCGCCCATTCGTCTTGTCGCTCGTAGGTTCCCATTTTCTGCCAGGCTTCGTCGATATCCACTTCCACAGGCATTTCGCAAATCATAAACAGGCGGTTATCCACATTGTAAATATCCATGACCTCAACGCCCGCTTTTTTAATTCCGGCCACGATTTCGGGCCATAAATTTTCCTGAGCATGGTGGTTGATGTACTGAGCTATCAGTTCCGGATCATTTTTTAAATCTAAGGCCAGACAATAACGTTTATACGGCCGATCGTAATTTCTTACTAATTCGTATTCCATGGTAGTAAATATTTTGGTGGCGAAAACCAGACGCTGCATTGAAAATCTGAGTTCTGCCAGCAATTAATTATTGTAGATTCCAATGATAAAGGTGCCGATGATAATAATACCCAACGAAACAAACATAATCCCTCTGGTTTTCGCCGGAATTCCTTTCCATTCGCCTTTAAACAGCCCCCACAGCATAGCAATCACAATGGTAAAAGCCATCAGGATGCCCCAGGCAGCAAAGGTATATTCGCCGAGCATGCTTTTCCCTGCACCAAAAAAGATAAACTGAACATACCACAACAATCCGGCAAGTCCGGTCATGGCCAGATTTTTAAAACTGATGGCCCGACTGTATTTCCCGAATTCGGCCAGGGTATTGTTTTTCACCATCAGGTAGGCACACCACACCAGCGTGGTAACAAAAGTTCCCAGCAACATAATGAGCATGGTGAGATTACCACTGAAAAGCGGGTTGGTGCCCGTATCGATGGCCAGCTGACTCAGGTTATTCCCCTTTTCGATGCCCAGCGACATAGCGGAAGCCAGCACCCCGGTTAAAACCGCCGCAATTACTCCTTTTTTAAAGTCAAATTCAGTGGTTTCATCTTTCGCTTTCGTCGATGTAAACTGATCTTTTTGATATCCGGCAATGGCGATGCCTGCAATTCCTATCAGTGATATTAGAATACCCAGCAGCACCATGTTGCCGTTGAACGACTCGAGCAACATGCCGAACCTACCGTCGAGAGCCGGAGGAACGAGGGTGCCGATGGCGGCCATCAACCCAAGCGACAGAGCATAGCCCAGCGACAATCCCAGGTAACGCATCGAAAGACCAAAAGTGAGACTGCCAATGCCATATACAGCGCCCAACAAAAAAATAGAGGCTAATTCAGAAAACGGAAGTTGGCGAAGCAAATTGCCGGGATTATTCACCAGCAACAGAGAAACAATCAACGGTACTACTATAAACGAGAATAAGCCGGTCGACAGCCAGTAATTCTCCCATTTCCATCCTTTTATTCCTCCGAAAGGCACGGCAAAGCTGCCTGACGAAAAGGCGCCGATAAAAATCAATGTTAATCCAAGAAGTGTTGTCATTAGAGTGGTTATTTTAAAAAATGTGATTTCCTGTAACTATCATTTCATCTCCCTGAATTATACTCTTTTACCGCATCAAACATCGCCACAATATTTTCGGGTGGCACGTCGGGTAAAATATTGTGAACGGTATTAAACACAAACCCACCTCCGGGACTAAAAATCGCCATACGGTCCAAAACCTGTGCACGAATTTGTTCGGGTGTTCCTACATTGAGTGTCCCTACGGTTTCAATCCCTCCTCCCCAGAAGGTGGCTGCTGACCCAAATTCACTTTTCAGATAATCGGGCTCCATATGGGCACAATTGGTTTGCACAGGATTCAGTATCTCGATACCAGCTTCCAGAAGACCGGGAATAAGCGGAGAAATAGAGCCACATGAATGAATGAAAGTATGCATCGAACTGTGTTGTCTTACATAATCGGCCAGTTGTTTATGGCGCGGCTTGAACAGTTCATCGTAGGTCTCGGGACTCATAAACGGCCCGTTCGACATACCCAGGTCGTCGCCAAAACGAATAATATCCACAACATCGCCCAGGTAATGACACACCTTTTCGAGCGTCGCCAGGTGACGTTTCATCAATTCATCGAGCAGGCGCTCCACTTGTTCGGGTTCACAGAGCAGGTCCATCAGGAAATTATCCATCCGGCGCAAAAAAGTACCCCATTCGAAGAGGTTACATCCACAAACAATCATCAGCGCCTTATCGGTATTTTCGCGCAGCCAAAGTGCCTTTTCGCGCAGCTTAGGCCAGAAGTCAGGCTCCGAAGCATGATCCCACGGACTGTGTGCATAGCGTGCCCATAGTACACGGCCCATTTCAACATCCAGTGTGTCGTAATTTTCGGGATAGCCATCAACGTATGGGAAATAAGTCTGATCGAAGAAAGTTGCACCCACGGGCATATGAGCCAGTTTTGTAATACCATCGTCGTCGAACGCAGCATACGATCCATCGGGCCTCAATACGGGTTTAAACCATACCGGATAATAAGCAGTAGCGCCATTGGCCATGGTAATCGGATACCAATCATCCTCTTTGTCATTGAACATACGCCCCACATCGAGCACATCCACCCCGAAACGATCGATGATGGATATATCGGGCTGTGCCAGTTGTTGCACTACATCGTAAATACGGGTTGGAAGATCGAAGCCGAGGTGCTGAACCAGATTACTGTAGGCAATTGCCGAAATGCCCGAACTGGGCGTTGCGCCTAAATCTACCGGCACCCTGTCGGGCTGTTGATGGCGTATAGCTGCGAGAACTCTTTCGCGTGAAGTCATGGTGGTAAAGTGGTTATCGTTACAACAAAAAAGCTAACCCACAAAAATACACGCAATTAGTCCGTCAGGGTTTAAAGAATCAGGGTAATCGTTTAAAAAATCCGGCTATTTTACCAGTCCATTACTTATAAACCAGGGAAACAAATAAATTGTCACTGATTCACAAATAATTATTCAACAACCAATACTCAAAAAGCGGATCCTGTAGTTCGATTTTATCGCCGGGAAGTACATCAATGATATCTTTATCGAGCACCGCTTTACGCAGATTTTTAATATTAGCTGATGTCCCAAAGTCATATTTTTTTAGAACCTCTTTCGATGAAAAAGCGCTTTCTCCCATCGCGATAGCCGCCAGAAAACTGATCTGCCTTGTGGTAAGCGAATCTATTAAGTTACTGAAAAGTAAACTCAGCTGATTTACTAAGGATTCAAATGCTTCGCTTACGATGGACTCATCGCAGTGCGAAGCAGTGCGTAACCATACCTGCTGACTCAGCTGTTGTACATAATAGGGATGATTCTTTACTAAGTCGGCTATCCTGCCACACAGCTCATTATCAATGCATTTGCCGGTGTCGGAAAAACGTTGTGAGATAAATGGAATCCAGTCTTCACGGGCAATTTTCTGCAGGAAAAGAATATCACCGAATTTATAAAAAGGCATCGCGTAATTATTAAAAATATCAAGCAGCATATGTCGTTTACTTCCGAATAAACAATAACACACCCGGGTATGCAGCTGCCAGTGTGCCCTCAGCTTTTGCTGAAAACCAATTGTGTCGGTGTACTCGTTGATATTTTGAAATTCATCGATGCATACAATCACTTTCCTATTTTTGTCTGCACCAATTTTCTGTGGTAAATCCAGAATTTCATCTACACTTAGCTGACGATCGGTAAAATCAATCCCAAACGAAAGCTCATAATTCTGCATCCCATCGGTGAGGGCTATTTTAGGAAGCATGCGAGACAAATAGGTTTTCGAACCCGCCACAAATTCCTCCCATACCGAAAATGAAGCCTTTAGTACAGCATTGGCGAGTGACGTATAAAACTGTTCTTCGGTGCGACAGTTAAAGATATCCACCCTGCATATTATATACTCATTATTATCAGCAAACGACGCTATTACTTTATTGACCAACGAAGTTTTTCCCCACCTGCGGGGCGAGATAATTATGCTGTTTATCAATCCTTTAAAATTGTTCGTCAGGTAAGCTGCATCCGCTTCCCGATTGGTAAAATTCTCACGGTCGGCTATTTTACCATATACAAAAGGTGTTGAGTTCATCGATTCGGTTGTTGAGATTTCGCTGCAAATGTAATGAATTTATTTGAAATAGATTTATTTGAAATAGATTCATTTCATAGCATCCACAAATCATACGAAATCCGACAAGCTAACAATCCAAAACCATTATTTTAAATCCCTCCGCACTTAAGAAATCCATAAACGGTTGCGCACTGGCTTTTGTTTCGCGCAGGTAAAAAAAGCCTACACGGCTTTATCTATTTAATATCAATGGAGGTGAAGCGCAGAAAATCACCGACCTGCCTGTGGGAGTTTTCTCGACGAAATGGTCCCGGATGATAGCAGCATCTACAAAAGCAGGGGACCCGACCTGCGATTAGTTTATTATCTCAACAAAAGTTGTGTTGCAGCTTATAATAGCTATCAATTAGGTACTACACTTCCACGATAGACAGATAGATAGATATACGTCCCTCAATATTTTCTTTAGCTGTATCAGACAGACAGAGGGCAGCAGTTTGGCAAACCGATTCTGAAACAGCGAATTTGTTGATTCTTTATTGCCACCAAATTGCGAAATTCGTATTTCGTCTTTTTGCAGCAGCGTTAGTTTGGTTTGCGCTTCTGATAAGGAGTTGCAAAGCAATATCACCCTGTAATGACGATCCACTGATTCACGATCAAAAGCATCGAATAACGGAAACCGTTCTTTCCAGTAAACACTATAACTTCCATAAATATCTTTGGTAATCAACCGTTTTCTGCCCCATTTCAGAAGTAAATCGGGGTCAGTTGTTTTAACTAAGGAAAGAGAACCACCCGAAAGCCCACATTGCCACTATAACGACTGCCAGGGACTGTAGTGCCGCGGTCCGCCGAGCGGCAGCTCTGAGCACGGTCGCTCCAACTACCACCACGAATCACTCGCTCCGAACCAGTTTCAGAACCAGTAGGGTCTGTTTCGTGAGTGGTAGGATAACCAAATAACCAGTCGGAACACCATTCCCAAACATTTCCGTGCATATCGTGCAATCCCCATGCATTGGCAGGATAGCTTCCAACGGCCTGTGTCTTACCAGGGTAGGTTGTGATCGTGATGGAACAGCTTTCATTCCAATCGATATATGGTTGTCTCCAATCGTAATTGGCCTGTGGGCTGGAAAGACAATTACCGGTATTAAAAGGAGTGGTGCTACCTGCCCGGCAAGCATACTCCCATTGTGCTTCTGTGGGGAGTTTTGCGCCGATGTAAGTTGCAAATTCAGTGGCTCCATGCCATGTAACGGTTACAGGATGATTTTCGTAACCGGGCATAGCGACCCATTGTCTTCCAAGATGTTGGAGTGCCCAACTATTTCCACTTTGGTGAATTAAGGTTTCTGTTGGATAAGCTCCTGACGTATATTTCCCATCGCTTCCGATTACTTTGGTATTCAGAAAAGCAGCAAACTGCGCATTGGTAATTTCGTATTTACTCATCTTAAATGCCGAAAGAGAAACCTGATGCTGGGTTTCATCGATATTACGTTCGGCTTCAGTTGCAGGACTTCCCATGGTAAATGTACCAGCCGGTATGTCCACATAGCTAATATTAATAACAGGATGGCTTTGCGCAGGCCTGTAAAAAATCACACTGTCCACATCGGATTGTTTTACCGATTGCTTGTTTACTACCTGACCATTTTTCATAAAGAAAATGGTGTCATTTTGCGCAGCCAACGAGAAAGTTATCAGTACTGCCAGAATTGAAATCAATAGTTTTTTCATTTTAAATAGCTGTTTGTCAAACCTTTACACCTAAATCTATTGCCTTGCTGGTGAATGTTTAATGCGTTTTTATAAATTTCGAAGTATACACTTTTGTACCATTGATCA
Organism: Paludibacter sp.; assembly: GCA_034002585.1. Taxonomy (GTDB): domain Bacteria; phylum Bacteroidota; class Bacteroidia; order Bacteroidales; family Paludibacteraceae; genus Paludibacter. The sequence goes on along the minus strand of JAVFAG010000067.1, from coordinate 7,471 downwards.
CCCTGCATAAATACAACCCTTCTGGCAACGACGCCACCAGGAGAGCACTTCCATCTCTCAGCAAGGCTTTGAGATATACTCTTCCGTCGATTCCAAGTAGTTCAACAATAGCGCCGGGCATGACTTCATCCTGCAGCGCAATGTTCAACAGCTCGGTGGCAGGAATGGGATAAAGCTTAAGTTCGCCGTTGTTGGAAAAAGTCGTTTCATGAGAACCAGTAATTGATCCGAAATTAATATTCCACAGGCTGGCGATGCTGTACGAGTCGCTTTTGCCGGCTTTGGTGCTAAGTTTCATTTTCAGTACCATCCTCATGGTAGGTAGTTTCAAGTTTAAATACCTCCTCTACAGGATATTTATTTAGTTGGCTTATAATATCAGTAGTTCTTTTACCATTTTCATCAAACAGAAAAATAGATTTATATACCCTCATCCATTCATTAGCTGAACTGTTGAAGCCATAACATATTGTACTATCCAGTTTTTCTTTAAATATGTGCTGTGCATTTATTTTTGAATTGTATTCGATTCCCTGACCGAAACTACTGCAGGTTAGTGCAACCAAAATGAATAAGAATAAGTGTCTCATAATTTTTTATTTAATTGTTAATTTTATTTACAATATCACCTTCTCACTTATGTTTGACATTCCATTAATCAGGTTGACAATATACGCACCTGAAGGAAATTTTTCTAAAATTACCTGTTCGTATTCAATTACCTTTTTATCAAAAAAGACTTTACCAGTCAAACTGTAAATTCGAACTTGTGCGGGAACAGACTGTCCGGTAATTCGAATACACCCATTTGCTTCAACTATAATTGATGATTTGTTATCGTCGCTAATTTCAGAAACAGATGTAAAGTCGGATTCAATAATTTCGCTGAACACATTCCATTCGGCATCGGCTTCATAAGCAGCTTTGGTTCCAAACGGCACATAGAGTTTGCCAGCAAGCCTGTAATAAGGATTGCCATTAAATGTAACCGGGGACAAGGTAGCAGGCTTTATCATTTTCGACTTAACTGCTTGCAATGAATCGCACTCAATAAATGCCTGACTACCAATGTGTGTAACCGAATTTGGGATTAAAACGGTCTTCAGTTTTCTGGCTCCGTAAAATGCATAGGTTTCAATTGTTATAGTACTATTGAGTATCGTGAAATATTCAAGAGGATGCCCCCCGGGATAACACAGTAACTTAGTTTTATTCTTGTTGAATAATACTCCGTTATCACTTGAAAAGAATGGATTATTAGCTTCTACATGAATGGCAGTTAAGCATTTACAATCAGAAAAAGCACTTTGTTCAATTTTCAACACCGACGATGGCACAGCTATTGACTTTAATGAAGTACATCCATAAAAAGCCATACTCTCTATACTGACTATGCTGGTTGGAATAACAACAGATTCGAGGGCTGTACAATAGGAGAATGCAGAACCTCCAATTGATACTATTCCATCGTGCAGGCCTATTGATTCGAGTTTGGCACATCCTGAAAATATTGATGTAGATAAATACGTAACCGAATTCGGAATTACAACAGCCGTCAAACCAGAGTTAGCAAACGCACTTGTGCCAACAGCTGTAACAGACCCAGGTATGACAATAGAAGTCAAACTTACACATCCGAAAAATGCCTGATCATCAATTGACTTAACAGTTTCAGGAATAACAAATGAGCTTAGTTGCTGGCAACTATTAAAAGTAGACGCGGAAATAGCTGTTACAGATGATGGTAATGTAATTGAATGAAGTCCACTCCATATAAATGCTCCTACATCAATAGTAGTTAAACCGGAAGAAATCTCCACTGTTGAAAGACTGGTACAACTAGCAAAAACATGTTTTCCGATCTTCTTTAAAGAGGATGGCAAATTAACAACCGATAAACTACTGCAATTATAAAACATTTCATCTTCTAAAGCAGCTATGTCAGCTTGAATATTCGCTAAAACCAGGTAGCTATTATTCTGAAAAACGAACTTTCCAAGGGTTTTAACAGTAGCCGGCACAGTAACAGCTACTAAACCCGAACCTTCAAATGCCCAATCCTCAATCGTTTCAACTGAAGATGGTATCGTAATTGATTTCAGAGTTACACAACGATAAAAAGCAAATCTCTTTATTGATTTTACTGATGAAGGTATTACGACATTCGCCAAATATTGACATTCACTAAAAGCGGACTCATCGATTTCTGTTAATGTACCGGGTAGTATTACAGAGGTTAAACCGCTTTGACCAAAGGCTCCACTTTTAATGGAAGCTACGGATGATGGTATGTTAATCGTCGAAAGATTGCTGCACCCCCAAAAAGAGGATTCTCCAATGGTTAAAAGAGATTCCGGCAATACAATAGTTGATAACTCTCTACATGTGTTGAACGCACTTTGTTGTATACTTTGAATCGATGGAGGCAATGAAATATCCGTCAATGCACAACCAGCAAAAGCGTACTTACTGATGGTTGTTAATGATGAAGGAGATTCAAACTCAATATTTGCTAATGAACTGCAACCCGAAAAAGCAGAATGTTCAAGGGATGATATCGTTGAAGGCATAGTAACCGATGTAATTGAGGTACAATAGTTGAATGCACTCTCCTTTATAGTTGTTAGTGCTGTTGGAAGAACTAAATTTTTTAATCCGTGGCAATATGCGAAAGCATGACTTCCTATCGTTGTTACAGTAGCAGGCATACTAACCGATGTAATTGTACTACTTAAAAATGCACTATCAGCAATAGCCATAACAGTATACGTCGTACCCGAATGCTGAACCGTGGAAGGAACAACTATAGCTCCTGAATACTCTCCACTGCTTACGGCCAGAGTAGATGAACTGAGCACCTTGTACGAAATGTTATCAACACTAATTACCGGATTGGCCGGACTTGATTTCTGAGCTGGCATTAGCTCCTCCTTACTAACCGATGCATGAGTTCTCATAAAACCATGGCTGAGATAAACAAATAATAAAAATAAAAATTTGTAATTCATATCAATAATGTTATTTTTGGTTCATATAAATTAAGCTTGTGAAATTGCTTTTTAGGTATATCTGTTTACATCACTATATCAGCTTCGACCTGAATGAAAAAGTTGAATTCTTTACGAACTGCTTATCTAAGTGTATTGCCTGTTAATAAAGTATATTCCTTTCTATCTTGTTTGCTACCCACAAATTTAGTTTTCTTTACTTTTTTTACCGGTTCAAATCGTACATTTTTGAAGGCAAATCATACGAAAGACTTCCCATATTATAAAAATTTATTCTCATGTTGTTGCAACAATGTTAAATATTGGGACATATGGTCATTTTAGACGTAAATTTGATTTGGTTTTATTCCATATTTTGAGAAATATTATATTTTTGTAAAAAAACAACTAAACAACTTATTCACCTTTTCTGCATGAACCTATCCGACATAAAATCGATTCTGCTTGTTGCGTCTTTTATTGTACCTTTTGTGCTGGCTATCGTAATTATGATACTCCATCAAAAAAACCGACTTCACCAGTTAGTGGTGGCCGGGCTGTTGAATGCTTCGCTGGTGTTTTTTATTAACTTTTTTTATTTTGAAGGGTTTACAAACCTGTATTACTGGTTCAATAGTTTACACATCGCCGCCCTACTGTTTGTATTCCCGCTCATCTATTTTATTATAAAACAATTAATTTTAAACACTTTCTGCAGGAAGGAATTGCTTCGCCACCTGACTCCGGGTATTGCAATCGGTCTTTTTTCTTCGGTACTTTTATACGGCTTTACTACCGGCGAAGCGGGTGTGCACTATTTTGAGCATTACCGGTCGGGTACCGTTTTCGACGATGCTACACTCCGTATCCTTACCATCGTGCGAATCGTTAATGTGGCAGTTATCCTGCTCCAAATCGCGTTCTACATGTTTACCATCCTCCGGATTCCCGCGCAGTTGAAAAAGCAGTTGCTGAATGAATATTCCTACGATACGCAAATCGACATCAGGTGGATAAAAGGTATCGCAATTATTGTCACTCTACTGGGTGTGCTTTGCATTATGTATTACGTATTTATCCCTCCAAAAGCACACGAAGATATGTTTATGATTGTGTTTCTGTTTTTAATTTCTGCTATCATCATCTATATCAGCGCTAAAGCAATGATTTTCAAAACTCCGGATGTTGAACCAATTTCCGGATGTAATCAGGACGTGGAAAAAACGCTAAACAGTAAAGACGAACATCTATTAAACGCACTGATTAACAGGATGCAACACGAAAAGCTGTACCTGAAACCCGATCTTTCTCTTCAGGATCTCTGTGCGCATTTTAATACAAATCGCACCTATTTGTCGTCGCTTATCAACCGAAAGCTGGGAGGTAATTTTAATTATTTTGTAAATAATTTCAGGGTGAATCACGTGATCGAGTACGCGAAAAGAAATCCAAAAGTGAGTGCTGAACAACTTGCTGAAATAGGAGGTTTTGGTTCGGTGAGCTCTATGCGCCGGGCTATGAAACGATTGGCTGAATCTGATTCGTCACAAAAAAAAGAGGAATAATCCTCCAGGGGTCAATCCCAACAGCCTTATCATTCGCTAATGTTACCTGTCAAATCGGCATATAAAGGTACGTACACCCTGTCAACAACCCTGTTTTGTGTTGGAATAAGTCATTTCCGATTACCTTTCTTTATACGACAATTGGGTTGATTATGTTTTTTTCTAGTTCTCCACAGGTATCTCAAAATAAACAGTAGTACCTTTCCCTTCTTCCGATTTCAGGTCAATTTGTCCGCCCAGTATTTCAACAATTCCTCGTGCGATAGAAAGCCCGAGCCCACTGCCTTCATAACTACGGGTCATCGATATATCTTCCTGAAAAAAAGGTTCGAAGACGGCCTCCAGCTTATCGGATGCTATACCTTTGCCGGTATCGCTAATAAAAAACTGCAGGAAGGAACCGCTCTCCATACAGCCCACGGTGATACTTCCGGAAGCAGTGAATTTTAACGCATTGTTGAGCAACTGTTGGAAAACCTTTCCCAGAAGGGCCTCGTCGGTACGTACCACCAGCGTAGCGAGTCTCTCAGGGACCTGAACCAACAATCCGATGTTTTTAAGTTTGCAGCTTGCCTGCATCTTTTCAGCCTGAGTATTTATCAACGAAGCAACATGCACTTCTTCGTAATGCGGAACGATGGTTTTAGCAATCAGCTCGGCATTATCCATAATATCGGTAACGGTTTGCAACAATCGATTTGTGCTTTGCTGAAGAATCGTATAGTACTGAACTTTGTCGTCATAGGTTAAACCGTCGGTCATAAACAAATCGGCGAACCCGAGAATACCGTTGAGTGGTGTTCGTATTTCATGCGAAATATTGTTTAAGAATGCGGTTTTCAGTCGGCTGTTTTCTTCTGCCTTGTCTCTGGCCCTCCTTAAATCAAGCTCCAAAATTACTTTCTCAGTAACATCCTGAATGACCCCATAGGTTTTAATGGTTTCTCCTGTAATATCCTTTACAATATAGTATTTGACAGCAACATAACCAATACCTCCATCCCAATATCTGATTTTATGCTCAAATGAACGGGTAAAATTGGGGTCAGCGGTTTCCTTTGCCTTATTCACTTCCGAGGTCACAGCTTCAACTTCCTCAGGAAACAGAAATCTTTCGGCATAATCCCTGACGGTCATTTGATAGCTCCCAATTTCTTCAGCACTCGTGTGATACAAGCTGTAAAAATTGTCGTTGAATGTAAAGATTCCTGTCTGCGGATCCAGCTCCCACCCACCCAGTTTTGCTATACTTTGCGATTGCTTTAGCTTCTTTTCACTGTCTTCGATTTTTTGCTTGGCGTTTAGTAGCTTATCAATCATCTCCTTCCGGATCCTTACATTGGTAAGTACCTGTGCAAACACATTCAGTAATTGTTGGTCGGCTAAAGAATATTGATGATGCTTCCTGACCGAATCGAAGCCAACAAAGCCAATACACAGTCCCTCAATCATCATGGGCACAGCCAACAGACTTTTTATCCCCTGAGGTTCCAGTGCTTGTCGCGTTATATCATCTTCCGGCAATACTAAAATATCGGGAATATAGATGGATTCTCCGTTTGAGTGAATTTCAACCCAGTTTCCCATCATTTCAAATGGGATATTTTGAAGGTTATCAATTTCCGGAGAAATACCGTCGGCACACCATTCATAAGTATTGTTTGAGACCTTCTTCTCCCGATCGTAGTCGAAAATATACGACCGATCGGCATCTACAAAGACAGCCAGGTCTTGCAATGCTTTTTGAATGGAAGCATCGACTTCATCCATGGAGACATTGATGAACCCGGAAGCAATACTCATTAGAAGATTACGCAGGTTATTCTGACCAATTAAATCCTCCTCGAGTATTTTTCGCTCAGTAATATTCTCTTTAACGGCAATATAATGAGCAATTTTCCCATCTACACCATAAATGGGACCGATCGATGCCGATTCCCAATACAATTCACCATTCTTTTTTCGATTGTGAAATTCACCACGCCATACTCTTCCCGAAGAAATGGTATTCCATAAATCGACATATTCTTCCCACGTACACTCGCCCGATTTTAAAACCCTGGGATTTTGCCCGATTATTTCGTCCATTGAATAACCGGTTAGCTGAGTAAAAGTGGGATTGACGTATTCGATGTCCCCGTTCGCATTCGTAATGATAACGGAGGCGGGAGTTTGCTCGTTGATCTGACGTAAGGTAGTACGCTCGTTGATAAAAGCCCTTTCCTGGTTTAAGCGATCCAACAGCATTCCAACCAGTTCGGCATAGGTTTCAATAAGTAACTGATTTTGCAATTGTTTTTGATGAGTAAATAATAATGTTAAACCACCCAACATCTTTCCTTTCTGTTCAATTTTCACCAATACAGCCTGGTTTACTCCCAACTCACGGGCAAGTGCATCGACGATTTCTGAATTTACGAGGGTTTCGGTAAGGAGGCTTATCCGATTAAGGAAAGTTGTCTTTTTACTGAAAAAATTTTCTTCAATTTCCGGAGTATATGCCCAGCTCTGACCCTGAAAATTAATACCCAATTGCTCAGTGACCTGTTGAATGTCATCAGAAGGACCTGAAATAGCCACAGTTGTAAACTGCTGTCCGTTATCGTTGAAAATATTCAGACTTGCAAATGTGGCTCCGGCAATATCGCATGCCACATCAATAATATGCTGATAATTGACTGTTTCGGAAGTGTAGGAAAGGAAAGTGCGGGATGCTTCAGCTAACTTAAACTGAATACTGATATCGGAAAAAATGGTGGTTATAAATCCTTTTTGCGAAGAAAACACCTGCACCTTAAACCATTTATCCAGAGGTTCAAAATACTGCTCAAACTCTTTTTCTCCTCCGTTAAGAGCTATGCCATCGTAATGTGCAGCTAAGTCGAAATCACTGTCTTTTATGCCCTGAAACACCTCGCA
>JAVFAG010000066.1:0-15416 GCA_034002585.1 Paludibacter sp. | reverse complement strand
ACCTGTTTCTGGTGCTCAGGTCGCAGTAAAAAGGAACAGTCGCGCATGGCAGTACGGGCCATTTTAGTGATACCTTCCGCTTCTACCTTAAGCACTTCCTGGCCGTCGAAGTGAGCCACCTGAACGTGCTCGTCGGTTAGTAAATAGTACTCTGTTGTGTCTTTTCCCGTCGGAAACGGATCCTGATAACTGAATTCTTTAGCCATGATAGATAGTTTAAAAATGAGGTGCAAATTTACTCAAAATTCCCGTTAATTGCAATTTTTAGCTGAACCAATGCCAACTGAGAATTGTTATGCCTTGATGCGTATTAATAGCTAAACTGCTTATAACGCGATTGCACAAGAAACATCTTTCCCGTTCAGCGAAAAATTTGTACCTTTGCAGCCTGAAAAGTGAAGGTATTAGTTAAACGATAAATCAATAAAAATCAATAGAATATGAAAAAGAAAGCGCTTTTAATGATCCTCGATGGATGGGGAATCGGTAATGGTACATCGGCCGATGTGATTTCTGCAACGCCCACGCCCAACTGGGATAAATTAGTAGCTACCTATCCGAACTCTTACCTACTGGCTTCTGGTGAGCACGTTGGATTGCCGGACGGACAAATGGGTAACTCGGAAGTGGGTCACCTGAATATTGGTGCCGGACGTGTTGTATATCAGGATCTTGTGAAAATTAATATTGCGTGCCGCGATAACACGATTCTTCAGAATCCGGCTGTTATCAAGGCTTATTCCTATGCTCGCGACAACAAGAAAAAAATGCATTTTCTCGGATTGGTTTCCGATGGTGGCGTTCACTCTTCTCTCGATCACCTGTTCAAATTGCTGGATATTGCTAAAGAATACGGAATTGAGGATGCGTATGTGCACGCATTTATGGATGGTCGCGATACTGATCCGAAAAGTGGAAAAGGTTTTATCGAACAATTAGAAGCGCATACGCAGTATTCGACAGGTAAAATTGCATCTATTATCGGACGCTACTACGCAATGGACCGCGATAAACGCTGGGAGCGCGTGAAAGAAGCGTACGACCTTATTGTAAAAGGGAAAGGTATGCCCGCAACCGATCCTGTGGCTGCTATGCAGGCTTCGTACGATGCCGGTGTAACCGATGAATTTGTTAAGCCTGTTGTTATTACCGATACTGATGGTAAACCAACTGCCACCATCGAAGCCGGTGATGTGGTGATTTTCTTCAACTACCGCAACGACCGCGCGAAAGAACTGACCATTGTGCTGACTCAGGAAGATATGCACGAATACGATATGCACACAATGCCGCTGGAATATTATTGTATGACGCCTTACGATTCATCGTTTAAGGGCCTGAATGTATTGTTTGATAAAGACAATGTGCAGAATACCCTTGGAGAATACCTTTCGTCGCTTGGTCTCAAGCAGCTGCGTATGGCTGAAACCGAAAAATTCGCACACGTAACTTTCTTTTTCTCCGGAGGTCGCGAAGCAGAATTTGAAGGCGAAGAGCGTATTTTAGTGCCTTCACCAAAAGTTGCAACCTATGATTTAAAACCGGAAATGTCGGCTTACGAAATTACCGATAAGCTGGTTGTTGAGTTGGACAAGCAGAAACACGATTTTATCTGTCTGAACTTCGCCAACGGCGATATGGTGGGTCATACCGGTGTGTACGAAGCAGTCGAAAAGGCCGTTCGCACAATTGACGAATGTTCGTACCGTGTCGTTGAAGCTGCGATTAAAAACGATTACGAGGTGATTATTATTGCCGACCACGGTAATGCCGATAATGCAGTGAATCCCGATGGATCACCGAATACAGCTCACTCGCTGAATCCGGTGCCTATTGTATATGTGAGTAGTCGTCAGGGTGCACAGGTTACCAATGGTATATTGGCCGATGTGGCGCCTTCGATTTGCCAGATTCTGGATATTCCAAAGCCCGTAGAAATGACAGGAAAAGGACTGCTTTCGTTTTAATGATTAGTGATTAATGATAAATGATTAATGGGTGGGGATTTGAAGGTGACACTCGTTTTTACACTTGAATGATGAGAGAGCAGTTAAAGAAACGGATTTTGATTTTGGACGGTGCGATGGGAACGATGATACAGCGCCACAAGTTAGTGGAAGCCGATTATCGGGGCGACCGCTTTGCTGATGCGCCCATTCCGCAAAAAGGCAACAACGATTTGCTGGTGCTGACACGTCCTGATGTGATTGAAGGCATTCACCGGAGTTACTTCGCCGCCGGTGCCGATATCATTGAAACCGATACCTTTAACGCTCAGCGAATCTCGATGGAAGACTACGGCATGGCGGGCATTGTCCGCGAGATGAACCTCTCAGCTGCCCGTCTGGCCCGTACGGTCGCCGATGAGTTTACACAACTTACCCCCGATAAACCCCGTTTCGTAGCCGGAGCGGTGGGCCCAACCAACAAAACCGCGTCAATGTCGCCGGATGTCAATAATCCGGCATACCGCGCGGTTACTTACGACCAGTTGGTAGAAGCTTATAAAGAACAGATGATAGCGCTCATCGACGGAGGAGTGGATGCTCTGTTGATTGAGACAATTTTTGATACGCTCAATGCCAAAGCGGCTTTGTATGCAGCGGGACTGGCGATGGAAGAGGCGGGAAGAAAGGTAGAGCTGATGCTGTCGGTTACCGTGGCCGATGCCAGCGGCAGAACACTTTCGGGACAAACCGTGCGGGCGTTCCTGAATTCCATTGCACATGCCGATTTGTTATCGATAGGTGTGAATTGCTCCTTTGGCGCCCGCGATCTCAAACCCTATTTGCAGGAAATTGCTGCCTTTACCAATACCTACGTAAGTGCCTATCCGAATGCCGGTTTGCCGAATCAGTTCGGCGAGTACGACGAGAGCCCGGAGATTATGGCAGTTCAGATTAAAGAGTACTTCGATGAAGGACTCGTAAATATCATCGGAGGCTGTTGCGGCACTACTCCCGATCATATCGCTGCTTATAAAGCCCTGGTGGATAAAGCTGTGCCCCGTGCATTGCCGGTAATCGACCGTTTCGAAGGTGTAACCCGTCTTTCAGGACTCGAGCACCTCGATATTCGTCCCGATTCCTTGTTTGTAAATGTAGGAGAACGTTGCAATGTGGCCGGTTCGAAACAATTCCTGCGACTGATTAACGAAAAAAAATACGAAGAAGCCCTCACCATTGCCCGCAAACAGGTGGAAGATGGAGCACAGGTTATCGATGTGAACATGGACGATGCCATGCTCGATTCGAAGCAAGAAATGGTGACTTTCCTGAATTACATCGCTTCTGAACCAGAAATCTCCCGCGTTCCGGTAATGATCGATTCTTCAAAATGGGAAGTGATAGAAGCTGGATTAAAATGCCTTCAGGGAAAATGCATTGTTAACTCGATAAGCTTAAAAGAAGGAGAAGACGATTTTCTGGAGAAAGCCCGCAAGATTAAGGCCTATGGAGCTGCCGTGGTGGTGATGGCCTTTGATGAAACCGGTCAGGCTGATTCGTTTGAACGAAAAATATCCATCTGTAAACGAGCCTACGATTTGTTGACACAGGAAGTGAATTTTCCTGCTGCCGACATTATCTTCGATCCCAATGTATTAGCCATAGCTACAGGTATTGAGGAGCACAACAACTATGGAGTCGATTTTATCAAAACAGTTCGCTGGATCAACGATAACCTGCCCTATGCCAAGATAAGCGGTGGTATCAGTAATCTTTCGTTCTCGTTTCGCGGCAATAATGTCGTGCGTGAGGCCATTCATTCTGCCTTTTTGTACCATGCCATTCGGGAAGGATTGCAAATGGGAATTGTAAATGCGGGCATGCTTCAGATTTACGAAGAAATTCCTGCTGAATTGCTCGAATATGTGGAGGATATTGTGCTGAATCGCCGTCCCGATGCCACTGAACGTATGATTGTATATGCTGAAAAAATCAAGGCTGAAGCCTCGGGCAATACCGATGTGGAAAAGGTGGACGAATGGCGTACCCGTGAACTGGAAGGTCGCCTGGAATACGCTCTTATTAAGGGTATCAGCGATTACATGGAATTCGATTTGCAGGAAGCGCTGGCGAAGTACGATACTGCCCTCGAAATTATCGAAAAGCCTCTGATGAGCGGTATGAATATCGTGGGTGATTTATTCGGAGCAGGTAAAATGTTCCTGCCCCAGGTGGTGAAAACAGCCCGCACGATGAAAAAAGCAGTAGCTATCCTACAGCCCTATATCGAAGCGCAGAAGGTACCCGGACAAAGTTCATCAGCTGGTAGATTTCTGATAGCCACGGTGAAAGGCGATGTGCATGATATCGGGAAAAACATTGTTGCAGTAGTGCTTGCGTGCAACAACTACGAAGTCATCGATCTTGGTGTAATGGTTCCTACAGAAAAAATTATCCGTACGGCGATTGAAGAAAAGGTGGATATGCTGGGATTGAGCGGTTTAATTACTCCTTCGCTGGAAGAAATGACGCATGTGGCTGCTGAAATGGAAAAGGCAGGGATGCGGATTCCCTTGTTGATCGGTGGAGCCACTACCTCGAAGATTCATACAGCAGTAAAGATTGCTCCTAACTATTCGGCTCCGGTGGTGTATGTAAAAGATGCGTCGGTGAATACTAATATAGTAGCCAATCTGATGAACGCTAAAACCTCCGAAGGTTTTGCTGCGTCGATAGCTTCAGAATATGAACAACTCAGACAAAATCAAACAAAAAAAGCAGATTTGCTTCCTTTAGAAGATGCTAAAAGACGCAAACCCACTTTGTTTTAATGAGGTATGTGTGCCCGGTTATTCTACAAAACGGTTTACAACAACGTGTACAATTAATCCAAGCACCATCAGAACTCCGGAAATCACCAGCAGGGTATTTGCAGAACTGGGGTTGAAGAAATAGAATGCGATCACGATGGTTCCGATCAGCAAAAATATGGGACCTAGGTATTTCAAAAATTCTTTCATTTTTACGGAGTTTTAAATGATCAGTATTGCGTGCTTAATTAGCTTGCAAATTAAGTGATTTTTTATGGACTAATCAAATTTTTTCTCTAAAAAGATTAAATTTGGAGTCAAAAATGAGCTTACGGGTACTGCCTGTGAATTATTTTGTAATTTTGTGGCTGATAGCCAGACATCAAAAAATTGATTTTATACCATGCGCATCATCATTGTCGGAACAGCATATCCTTACAGGGGCGGATTAGCAGCTTACAGCGAACGCCTGGCACAGGAGTATCAGCGTGAAGGTCACGATGTGGAAATCATCACTTTTACGCTGCAATATCCTTCGTTTCTCTTTCCGGGAAAAACCCAGTACTCGTCGGAACTACAACCCGATGATTTGAAGATAACCCGCATGATTAATACCTTGAATCCGCTCAGCTGGATTCGAACCGGGAAAGCTATACGTCGTAAAAAAGCCGATAAAGTGATTTTTTGCTACTGGATGGCTTTTGTGGCGCCGGCTTTTGGTACCATTGCCCGCTTTGCACGGGGAGGTAACACCAAAATGATTGGTTTGATTCACAATATGATACCGCATGAACCCACGGTGCTGGATAAATTCTTTCCCCGGTACTTTGTCGATGCTATGGATGGATTTGTAGCCATGGCCGAATCGGTGGTGGGCGATATCAATTCGTTCGATAATGGTCTGAAACCAAAACGGGTATCGCCACACCCGGTGTACGACCACTACGGCGATAAACCTGAACGAGCACTTGCTGCCATGAAGCTGGGCTTGCACGAACAGATGCGCTACATTCTTTTCTTTGGATTTATTCGGCATTACAAAGGCCTTGATTTGCTGCTGGAAGCTTTTGCCGATGAGCGTTTGCGCCAGTATCCGCTGAAACTCATCATTGCCGGTGAATTTTACGAAAATCCGGAACCGTATATGAAACTTATTCATCGCCTGAAACTTGAAAATTTTGTGGAGTTGCGTACCCGCTTTATCGCCGATAGGGATGTACGCAATTACTTCGGAATTGCTGATTTGGTCGCGCAGCCTTATCGCTCTGCTACGCAAAGCGGTGTAAGTCAGATTGCGTATCACTATGAAAATCCAATGCTGGTTACCGATGTTGGTGGTTTGTCCGAAATTGTTCCGCATAATAAAGTAGGTTATGTGGTAGATGTTGATGTGACTAAAATTGCCGATGCACTGGTCGATTTTTATTCCAATGAGCGTAGCGAAGAGTTTATATTCAATATCCGGGAAGAAAAGAAAAAATACGAATGGTCGAAGATGACGGCAACCTTAAATTCAATTTAGTTACTTGCTGTGCTTTGTTTTATTTTTATTAAGCATAGCCATTTGTTAGTATCCGGGCAGTTAAGATAACTGTTCAACCCATTTTTCACTTCAAATCAGTTTAATTTATGAGCAATGAAATAGTAGAAACCCCTTTGATGAAACAGTATTTCGAGATTAAATCACAGCATCCCGATGCGGTATTGCTGTTTCGTTGCGGCGATTTCTACGAAACCTTTTCAACCGATGCCATCAGAGCATCTGAAGTGCTGGGGATAACCCTTACCCGACGGGCAAATGGCTCTGCACGTACGGTGGAACTGGCTGGTTTCCCGCATCATGCCCTCGATACTTATCTGCCCAAGTTGGTGCGTGCGGGAATGCGCGTGGCTATCTGCGATCAGCTGGAAGATCCCAAATTAACTAAAAAGCTGGTGAAGCGCGGTGTAACAGAACTGGTAACACCGGGTGTTTCGTACAGCGATACTACACTGAGCCATAAGGAAAACACCTTCCTGGCCGCTGTGTATTTTGTGAAGAAACAGGTTGGGGTTTCCTTTCTGGATATTTCAACCGGCGAATTTCTTGTGGCAGAAGGTACGCCCGAATACATTGATAAGTTGCTCAACAGTTTTTCACCCAAAGAGGTATTGTTCGACCGCAGCAAGCGCAAGGACTTTGAGGAATATTTTGGGACCAAATTTTTCACCTATGCAATGGAAGATTGGGCATTTACGCCGGATGCTGCCCGCGATCGCCTGTTGAAACAATTTGAAACCCGTACCCTGAAGGGCTTTGGTGTCGATAATCTGCCACATGCGGTTGTTGCAGCCGGTGCTATTCTGCATTATCTCGACCTCACCCATCACCATCAAACGGGACATATTTCGCAGCTTGCCCGCATTGAAGAGGACCGGTATGTGTGGCTCGACCGCTTTACGGTTCGCAATCTCGAACTGTACGGCTCCATCAACGAAGGAGGTCGTACGCTCGTGGATATCCTCGATCGTACCATTTCGCCCATGGGTTCACGTTTGTTAAAGCGCTGGGTGGCTTTCCCGTTGAAGGATGTAAAACCCATCAATGAGCGACTGAGCGTGGTGGAGTATTTCTTCAAAAATAAAGAAGAAAAAGAGTTGTTGATTCAACAAATTGCCCTGATTGGTGATTTGGAACGTATTATTTCAAAAGTGGCTGTCGGTAGGATTAATCCCCGCGAAGTGGTGCAGCTGAAGGTTGCGCTCAATGCCATTGAACCCATTAAAGTCACCCTGAGTGAGTCGGATAACGATACACTGCGACGCATTGCTGATCAACTGAACAGTTGTCGGGAAATGGCGCACAAGATTGAACGCGAACTCGATCCCGATCCTCCAACAATGCTGAATAAAGGTGATGTGATTCGCCAGGGGGTTGATGCTCAGTTGGATGAACTACGTGGACTGGCCCGTTCAGGAAAGGACTATCTGCAAATGATACAGGAGCGGGAAAGTGCGGCGACAGGTATTCCAAGCCTGAAAATCAGTTTTAATAATGTTTTCGGATATTACATTGAAGTTCGTAATACACACAAGGATAAAGTTCCGGAAACCTGGATTCGCAAGCAGACGCTCGTGAATGCTGAACGGTATATCACCCAGGAATTAAAAGAATACGAAGAAAAAATTCTGGGTGCCGAAGAGAAAATTCTGGCCATTGAAACCCGTATTTTCAACGAACTGGTGATTAGTCTGACTGAATATATTGCTGCTATTCAACTTGATTCGACCCTGGTTGCACAGCTCGACTGCTTGCTGTCGATGACACGCGTTGCTTCGGAAAATAAATACGTACGTCCGGATATTAACGATTCGGAAGTTATCGATATCAAACAGGGTCGCCATCCTGTGATTGAAAAGCAGTTGCCTCCGGGAGAATCATACATAGCCAATGATGTGTACCTCGATAGTTCATCTCAACAGATCATCATTGTTACCGGTCCGAATATGTCGGGTAAATCGGCCTTACTCCGACAAACCGCATTGATTACATTGATGGCCCAGATCGGTAGTTTTGTGCCGGTAGAAAGCGCCAGCATCGGGGTGGTGGATAAGATTTTTGTGAGGGTAGGAGCCAGTGACAATATCTCGCAGGGCGAATCGACTTTTATGGTGGAGATGAACGAAGCCGCCAGTATCCTGAATAATCTTTCGCACCGCAGTTTAATTTTGTTCGATGAACTTGGACGAGGTACATCAACCTACGATGGTATTTCCATTGCCTGGGCTATTGTTGAATACATTCACGAAAACGGACATCACAAGGCTAAAACGCTTTTTGCCACGCATTATCACGAGCTAAACGAAATGGAAAAATCGTTTAACCGGATTAAAAATTACAATGTTTCGGTGCGGGAGGTGGATAAAAAGGTTATTTTCCTGCGCAAGCTCCAGCGGGGCGGTAGCGAACATAGCTTTGGTATTCACGTGGCAAAGATGGCCGGTATGCCTCAAAGTATTGTGAAACGTTCGGAACAGATACTAAAGCAACTGGAAACCGACAACCGGCAAAGCACAGTTGCGAATCAGGGAGATACTTCGAAACAGGGCAGTTTATCGAAGCCTATAGGCGCCATTGCCGGTCAGCGGGAAGGGATTCAACTTAGTTTTTTCCAGTTGGATGATCCGGTTCTGGAACAAATCCGCGATGAGATAAAAGGGCTGGATATCAACAGTCTGACTCCACTTGAAGCCTTGAATAAACTAAGTGATATAAAGAAAATTATTTTTCAAAAGTGAATGAACCGGATTGATTCATTCACTTTCGGACATCTTAAATAAAGGCTTCCTGCACGCCCGGATGCACAATCTCACCCTTTACGATATTCAGACCTTTGCGCAGGCCTTCGTGTAGTTCGCAGGCTTTTTCCCATCCCAGATCGGCCAGTTTGAGAGCATAGGGGAGTGTAGCATTGGTGAGTGCCAGCGTTGAGGTATATGGCACAGCACCGGGGATATTAGCCACGCAGTAATGCAGGATGCCATCCACTTCATAAACAGGATTGGCGTGGGTAGTAGGTTTCGAAGTTTCAAAGCAACCACCCTGGTCGATAGCAACGTCCACTAATACGGCACCTTTAGGCAATAGTTTCAGCATCTCACGGGTAATGAGGTGGGGTGCTTTAGCACCGGGAATCAGTACTGCACCAATAACCAGGTCGGTTCGGGGTAAGATTTCTTCAATATTATATTGCGACGACATCATTGTGTCGACATTGGCGGGCATAATTTCGTCGAGCTGACGCAGACGGGGCAGCGAAATATCGGCAATGGTTACGTGAGCTCCCAGTCCGGCAGCCATCCAGGCAGCATGCGTCCCCACAATACCACCTCCGAGAATTAAAACATGTGCAGGATTCACTCCTGGCACGCCTCCCAGCAGAATGCCCTTTCCACCCATCGGGCGTTCCAGGTACTTGGCTCCCTGTTGAATCGACATACGTCCGGCCACTTCCGACATAGGAATCAACAGCGGCAGCGTGCGACCTTCTTCTACCGTTTCATAGGCCAGGCATACAGCACCGCTTTTCATCATGGCACGGGTCAGTTCTTCGTCCGAAGCAAAGTGAAAATAAGTAAATACCAGTTGTCCGGGACGGATCAGATCGTATTCCTGGCGAATAGGCTCTTTTACCTTAATAATCATTTCGGCGATGGCAAAAACATCTGCAGCGCTGTGGAGTATAGATGCTCCGGCGGTAACATAACTTTCGTCTGAAAATCCGCTGTTCGTTCCTGCTGAAGTTTCCACATAAACAGTATGCCCGTTTTTTACTAAACTAAATACTCCCGAGGGAGTTAATGCAACACGGTTTTCGTTGTTTTTAATTTCTTTTGGTAATCCGATGATCATATATTTTTTAGATTTAAGAGGATAAATTGAATCATTTTTCCGGCAGTAAAAGTAAAAAAAATCTGTCATGAATTTATATAAATGAGAAAAATATACCGATTTTTTTTTGAGTGCTTACGAATTGAATTTTTAACGGGTTATATCAACAGAAAATTAAATATTTTAAACGTAGATACAAAAAAAACCGTAACTTTGCACCGCAAAAAAAAGATTGAAAAATCATCCGGTTTTGATAAGAACACACCATTATATTTTTACGTAATATGAAGAAGCATAATTTTAATGCGGGACCGTCGATACTGCCTCGCGAAGTGATTGAAAAAACGGCGAGTGCTGTATCCGATTTTAACGGATCCGGACTTTCGATTCTCGAAATATCGCACCGTGCCAAGGATTTTCAGCCAGTTGTTGATGAAGCAGTAGCCTTATTTAAAGAGCTCCTGAACATACCCGAAGGATATTCGGTGCTATTCCTGGGTGGTGGTGCCAGTCTGCAGTTTTGCATGGTTCCCTTCAACCTGCTTGAAAAAAAAGCAGCTTATCTGAATACAGGAACCTGGGCAAGCAAAGCGCTGAAAGAAGCAAAAGGGTTTGGTGAAGTAGTGGAAGTGGCATCGTCGAAAGCCGACAACTATTGTTACATTCCAAAGGGTTATTCTGTACCTGCTGATGCCGATTATTTTCACATTACCACCAATAATACAATCTTCGGAACAGAAATTCTTACTGATATCGATTCACCAGTGCCTTTGGTAGCCGATATGTCGTCGGATATTTTCTCCCGCCCGATTGATGTGTCGAAATACGCACTGATCTACGGAGGAGCACAGAAAAATCTCGCACCTGCCGGATTGACATTCGTGATTGTAAAGAATGACATTCTGGGTAAGGTGTCGCGTTATATTCCCACCATGCTGAGCTATCAAACCCATATCGACAATGGTTCGATGTTCAATACTCCCCCGGTGCTTCCTATCTACAGTGCGATGGAAACTCTTCGCTGGATTAAGGCTAACGGAGGTGTTGAAGGCATGGAAAAACGCAATATCGCCAAAGCTGCTTTGTTGTATGCTGAAATCGACAGCAATCCGCTATTTATGGGTACTGCTGCTAAGGAAGACCGTTCACGTATGAATGTTTGCTTTGTAATGAAGCCCGAATATGCTTCTCTCGAAGCCGATTTCCAGAAATTTGCCACCGAAAGAGGAATGGTGGGTATCAAGGGTCACCGTTCGGTAGGAGGTTTCCGTGCATCTATTTACAATGCCATGGAAATTGAAAGTGTACAGGCGCTTGTTGATAGTATGAAAGAATTTGCCGCTATACATTCAAAATAAACGGATATGAAAATATTAGTTGCAACCGATAAACCTTTTGCACGCGTAGCGGTGGAAGGGATCAAAAAAGTGATTGATGAAGCTGGTTTTGAGCTGATAATGCTTGAAAAATATACCCAAAAACAGCAATTGCTGGATGCTGTTGCCGATGTGAATGCCATTATTATCCGAAGTGATGTAATTGATGCAGAGGTAATTAAGGCCGCGCCACAGTTGAAAATTGTCGTTCGTGCCGGTGCCGGATACGATAATATTGACCTTGAAGCTGCCACAGAAGCCGGTGTTTGTGTGATGAATACACCTGGTCAGAATGCGAATGCAGTTGCTGAACTGGTTTTCGGAATGCTGATTTACGCCATTCGTAATTTCTACAATGGTACATCGGGAACCGAATTGAAGGGGAAAAAACTGGGAATTCATGCTTACGGTAATGTGGGTCGCAATGTAGCCCGTATTGCCAAAGGTTTTGGTATGCAGCTGTATGCCTTCGATATGTATTGCAGCGACGAGCTGATTCACAACGACGGAGTAATTCCGATGTCGTCGAAAAAAGCCTTGTACGAAAAGTGTGATATCGTGTCGTTGCACATTCCGGCAACCCCTGAAACTAAAAAATCGATCAACAAGGAATTGCTTTCGCTGATGCCCGAGGGCGCAGTGCTTGTAAATACAGCCCGTAAAGAAGTAATAAACGAAGAAGAAATGGTAGAGTTGATGGAGGCACGCCCGGATTTCAAATACCTTACCGATATTCTGCCCGGCAATCATGAAGTGATGCAGGAGAAGTTTCCGACACGTTATTTTTCAACCCCGAAAAAGATGGGAGCTCAGACTGCTGAAGCCAATACCAATGCGGGTATTGCTGCTGCACGTCAGATTGTTGATTTCTTTACAAAAGGAACGCAACGCTTCCGTGTAAATTAAGTTATACTTTATTGTAAATGAAAAAAGCTGCCTCGATTGAGACAGCTTTTTCTTTGTTGCGGAGGCCCGATTCGAACGAACGACCTTTGGGTTATGAGCCCAACGAGCTACCACTGCTCCACTCCGCGATAATTGGACTGCAAAGATACGACCTTTAATTTTAAAACGCAATAGTAAAGATGATTTTTCTTGACTTTTTTCTGTTAAAAAAATAAATCAGATTTAAGTTTCTGATTGTTAGATGGATATGCTTCGACTGCTGATCGTGGTCGTTTTGATTTATGGATTGTGGTGGTGTGTTTGGCATAGTAAGAGATGAAATCCGAAAGGAATATCCCTGGCAGATTTGACCTGAAAAGCGGATAAATCAAAAAAAAATATTATATTTGCGGCTCGTTTTGAAATACATATTAATATTTAATTTTTAAAGAATAAAAGTTCCCATGCAAAACAAAGGTATTGTAAGAGTTTTAGCAATTCTGCTGGCCTTAGTAAGTTTGTTTTACCTTTCATTTTCAGTTGTAACCGGTACCTATAACCGTAAAGCCAAAGAATACGCTGCAGGTGATAAGATGATGGAATACCAGTATCTGGATTCTCTCTCCGGTGAAGAAGTTTATTTTGGTTATACACTGAAAGAATGTCGTGAAAAGGAAATCAACTTAGGTCTTGACCTTAAAGGTGGTATGAACGTAACCCTGGAAGTATCGGTTGCCGATATTTTACGTGCGTTATCGGGATACAATAATTCACCTGAATTTGTACAGGCCATACAGCTAGCTTCCGAACGTCAGAAAACCAACAGTCAGGTTCAGTACCTCGATTTGTTTGTATCGGCATTTGAAGAAGTAAATCCGGGTGGACAGCTCGCATCGGTTTTCAGCACGATGGAACTGAAAGAACAAGTGACACTTCGTTCAACTAACGAAGAAGTTAAATCGGTATTGGCCAAAGAAATTGATGGTGCGATCAGTAATTCATTCAATGTATTGCGTACGCGTATCGACCGATTTGGTGTTGTACAGCCTAATATTCAACGGGATAATAACAATACTGGTCGTATTTTAATCGAATTACCCGGTGTAAAAGAACCCGAGCGTGTACGTAAGTTGCTTCAGGGATCGGCAAACCTTGAGTTTTGGGAAACCTATGAGTTGAGCGAGATAGTAAACAACCTGATGGAGGCTGATCGTTTGCTGGCACAGGTAGTATCACCTGTGGATACTACAGTTGCTGCTGTTACAGATACAACAGCTTCAGTTCAACCTGTTGAGCAGGATAGCCTGGTGGCTGCGCTTAAAAAGGGCAAGACTGAAGAAGTGGATACTGCAAAACTGCAGGAGCAATTCCGTAAAGAGCATCCTCTGTTGGCCATATTGTCGATTCCCGGCATTGAGACTGGTCAGATTTCAAGAGGACCAGTAGTTGGTTTTGCACATTATAAGGATACAGCGCGTATCAACAGCTATTTCAATCAGCGTGTAGTAAAGGAAGTGCTTCCGGCTAATCTCGGATTGCGCTGGACAGTGAAGGCCGTAAACGAACGCGGTGACATATATCAGCTTATTGCTATCAAAACCAACCGCGATAACCGTGCTCCACTGGGTGGCGAGTCGGTAACCGATGCGCGTGCCGATTTCTCACAAGCTTCGGCTTATGCAAATGTTTCAATGAGCATGAACAGCGAAGGTGCCAAGATTTGGGCTCGTATGACCAAGGAAAATATCGGTAAATCGATTGCTATCGCCCTCGACGGTTATATTTATTCGTTCCCGACGGTTAACACCGAAATCACGGGTGGTCAGTCGCAAATCACCGGTAACTTTACTGTTGAAGAAGCAAAAGACTTAGCCAATACGTTGAAGTCGGGTAAAATGCCCGCCCCTGCACGCATTATTCAGGAAGACGTGGTTGGTCCGTCGCTTGGACAGGAAGCCATCAACAGTGGTTTGATTTCGTTCGTTATTGCCTTCCTGCTGGTAATGGCTTATATGATATTCTATTACGGATTTATTCCGGGAATTATGGCCGATCTTGCATTGCTGGCTAACGTCTTCTTCCTGTTTGGTATTCTTGCATCCTTCTCAGCGGTTCTTACCCTTCCGGGTATTGCTGGTATTGTGCTTACCATGGGTATGGCAGTGGATGCCAACGTGCTTATCTACGAGCGTATCCGCGAGGAAATGAAAGCAGGTAAATCGATGAAGCGTGCGGTTACAGACGGTTTCGGCGGCGCTATTTCTGCAATTATTGACGCCAACGTAACCACCCTCATTACAGGTATAGTTCTTTCGGTATTTGGTACTGGTCCGATTAAAGGTTTTGCAAATACGCTGATTATTGGTATCATAACGTCGTTTATTTCAGCGGTATTCCTGACCCGACTTTTACTCGATTGGTATGTAAACCGGAAAGATGCCAAAGATCTGCCCTTTACAACACCAATCACTAAGAACTGGTTCCAGAATGTACACCTCAATTTTATTGGTGGCCGTAAGATTGCCTACATTATATCAGGTGTTTTAATTACTGTAAGTATCCTTTCGTTTGTAACCCGCGGTTTCAGCCTGGGTATCGACTTTAGTGGTGGTCGTAACTATGTGGTTCGTTTCGATGAGCCAATTAAAACGCAGGATGTGCGCGATCTGCTGGCCGATGATTTTGAAGGTACAGCCGTTCAGGTAATTACTATTGGTGCAGATAATCAGGTACGTATTTCTACCAAATACAAAATTGATGATAATTCTGAAACAATTGATGATGAGATTGAAGCTATCCTTTATAATGGCTTGAAACCCATGTTAAAAGAGAGTGTTTCGCTGGAACAATTCACAGATGAATACATCATGAGTTCTCAAAAAGTAGGACCGACTATTGCCGATGATATCAAACGGGCAGCCGTATGGGCAGTATTAATTGCAATTATTGCAATTGGTTTGTACATATTTGTACGATTCCGTGCTGTGAGTTATTCGCTGGGTGCAACCATTGCACTTGCGCACGATAC
>JAVFAG010000065.1:0-15913 GCA_034002585.1 Paludibacter sp. | reverse complement strand
GTATTTTTATTAATGCAGAACAAGCTATTACAGGTGAAGGTAAGATTGAGATTGGAACCAGCATCGATGATAAAGGATACATTAACCTCTCTATAAAAGACAGCGGCTGTGGAATAGACGAATCCCATATACCTCATGTGACCGACCCGTTTTTCACAACAAAAGAGCCAGGAACAGGTTCGGGACTTGGACTGTCTATTTCATACACCATTCTGAAAAGTCATGGTGGAGAATTATCCATTCAGTCGAAAAAGAATGAAGGCACAACTGTACAAATAACATTACCCCAGGCCATCTGGTAACTACCAACAAAACAAAGAGAGACTATCGTGGAAGATTTTCCCGATAGTCTCTCTTTGTTTTTACAATAAAGTTATTCGCTTATTCAGCAGCAGCTTCAGTCGCAGGTGCCTCGGCAGCTGACGCAACAGGAGCAGCCTCTTTTTTAGCAGTGCTTCTACGTGTGCGGGTAGCTTTCTTAGCTGTCTTTTCTTTCAGCATATTTTCGTTGTAATCCACGAGTTCGATGATACACATTTCTGCATTATCACCTAAACGGAAACCAGTACGAAGAATGCGTGTATATCCACCCGGACGGTTTGCAATTTTTTGAGCAACATTCTGAAACAGTTCAGTAACTGCTTCCTTGTTTTGCAGATAACTGAATACCACACGACGCGAATTAGTAGAATCGTCTTTCGATTTGGTAAGTAATGGCTCTACATAAATACGCAGAGCTTTCGCTTTAGCCAATGTAGTAGCGATTCTTTTGTGCTGGATAAGTGAAATTGCCATGTTAGCCAGCATTGACTTTCTGTGAGCCGTTTTACGGCCTAAATGATTGAATTTCTTATTATGTCTCATTTCGTTTAGTCTTTATCTAATTTATACTTGGCAATGTCCATTCCGAAAGACAGGTTCAAGCTTTCCAGTTTTTCGTCTAATTCGGTAAGCGATTTCTTACCAAAGTTGCGGAACTTTAATAAATCGTGACGGTGATAGCCGGCCAGTTGTCCCAGCGTTTCCACATCAGCAGCTTTCAGACAGTTGAGTGCACGAACCGAAAGATCCAAATCGGTCAGTTTCGTTTTCAACAGCTGACGCATGTGCAGATACTCTTCGTCGAATTCATCAGTTGCTTCTGTTTCAACCACTTCGAGCGATATTTTCTCATCCGAGAAAAGCATAAAATGATGAATCAGAATCTTTGCAGCTTCTTTCAGTGCATCCTTTGGATGAATAGAACCATCGGTATCAATATCGATAGTCAGTTTCTCGTAGTCAGTCACCTGTTCAACACGGAAGTTTTCAACTGCATATTTTACGTTTCGGATAGGAGTAAAAATTGCATCAACAGGAATTACACCTAATTCGCCGGTCATCGACTTGTTCTCTTCTGCAGGAAGATAACCACGGCCTTTATTTACCGTGATATCAATCTGAAAATTAGCCGTGGCATCCAGTTCACAAATAATGTGATTAGGATTCAACACTTCGAAACCGGTAAAATATTTACCGATATCGCCGGCCTTCAGCATGGTAGTACCACCTACATTGATGGTTACCTTTTCAGTCTCCACATCTTCCACTACCTGTTTAAAGCGTACTTGTTTCAGATTGAGAATAATATTGGTAACATCATCAATCACACCGGGAATTGTTGAATACTCATGATCAATACCATCAATTTTGATGGCAGTGATTGCGAAACCTTCTAACGACGACAGAAGAATGCGGCGCAAAGCATTACCTATTGTAATACCGTAACCGGGCTCCAGCGGGCGGAATTCAAATTTTCCATGAAAATTGTCCGCTTCCAACATGATCACCTTATCGGGTTTTTGAAATGCTAATATTGCCATGATTTCACTTATTGTTTTGAGTACAACTCGACGATTAATTGTTCTTTGATATTTTCAGGAATGTCTTCACGTTCCGGAATATGCAGATAAGTACCTGCCAGTGCTGATGCATTCCATTCAATCCATGGATATTTGGTATGGTTGAAGCCATTCAGTGATTCGTTAATCACCTGCATCGATTTATCTTTTTCACGTACGGCCACAACCATTCCTGGTTTTACCTGGAAAGAAGGGATGTTTACCACTTTGCCATTCACAGTAATGTGACGGTGACCTACCAACTGACGCGCACCTGCTCGTGTTGGAGATAAGCCCATACGGTAAACAATATTATCAAGACGAGATTCGAGTAACTGCAACAGAATTACCCCGGTAACACCCGGATTACTCTTTGCTTTCTCGTACATGTTACGGAATTGTTTTTCCAGAATTCCATAGGTGTATTTTGCTTTTTGTTTCTCGCGCAACTGAATACCATATTCAGATGATTTTTTGCGGCGGTTGTTACCGTGCTGTCCGGGAGGATAATTCTTTTTCGAAAGAACTTTATCAGGGCCAAAAATGGGCTCTCCGAACTTACGGGCAATCTTTGATTTGGGTCCAATATATTTTGCCATTGTTTCTTGATTTTTATTTTTCCTGTTTAGGATGACTTACGAACGAAGTATCCTGAATTAAAACTAACTGAATTATACTCTTCTGCGTTTAGGAGGACGACAACCATTGTGTGGCAGTGGAGTAACATCTACGATTTCGGTTACTTCGATACCAGCACCATGTACGGTACGAATTGCCGACTCGCGACCGTTACCCGGTCCTTTTACAAAGGCTTTCACTTTACGTAAACCCAAATCAAACGCCACCTTAGCGCAATCCTGAGCAGCCATCTGTGCTGCGTAAGGAGTATTCTTCTTTGATCCGCGGAATCCCATTTTACCGGCCGATGACCATGAGATAACCTGACCGTCGCCATTGGTAAGGGTCACAATAACATTGTTGAACGATGAATGAACATGCAACTGTCCAACGCCGTCAACCTTTACCACCCTTTTCTTGGCTGCAACTGTTTTCTTTGCCATATCTTTATTTATTTTTTAAGCTAAACTAAAATTCGCTGATTAAACCTTATTTCGTTGCTTTCTTCTTGTTGGCAACGGTTTTCTTCTTACCTTTACGTGTACGGGCATTGTTTTTTGTACTCTGACCTCTCAATGGAAGTCCGATACGGTGACGAATTCCCCGGTAGCAACCAATGTCCATCAATCGTTTGATGTTCAGCTGCACTTCCGAGCGTAAATCACCTTCTACCTTGTAACCGGTACCGATAATTTCACGGATCTTAGCTGCTTGGTCGTCAGTCCAGTCCTTAACCTTGATGTTGATGTCAACACCAGCAGATTCCAAAATCTTTTTTGCACTACTGCGACCTATTCCGTAGATATAAGTCAATCCAACTTCCCCTCGTTTGTTCTGGGGTAAATCTACTCCGACAATTCTTATAGCCATAAACTATTTCTTTTGTAAAATAAAATTACTTAACCCTGACGTTGTTTAAACTTCGGGTTTTTTTTGTTAATAACATACAAGCGTCCTTTTCTGCGTACGATTTTGCAATCCTCGCTGCGCTTTTTTACTGAAGCTCTTACTTTCATATATTTATTGAATTAAACTGTTCAACTCCATTTATCATTTATACCTGAACGATATTCTCCCTTTCGACAAATCATACGGCGACATTTCCACCTTTACCCGGTCGCCCGGAAGAATCTTGATGTAGTGCATCCGCATTTTGCCCGAAATGTGAGCTGTTATCACATGTCCGTTTTCCAACTCAACACGGAACATCGCATTCGATAATGCTTCGATAATGGTTCCGTCTTGTTCTATTGCCGCTTGTTTTGCCATACAGTATGATTATTTCTTTTTTAAAACTTCTTCTACGTACTCAAATGTTGATAAAATATCTGCCTTTCCTTTACGAACTGCTACCGAATGCTCAAAATGAGCCGAAGGTTTCCGGTCGATGGTGCGCGTAGTCCAACCATCCTTCTCGAACACCAACTGACGCTTCCCCAGGTTAATCATCGGTTCAATGGCAATGGTCATTCCGCTTTTCAGCATTGTACCATTTCCACGACGACCGTAATTGGGCACCTCAGGCGACTCGTGCAGGTTGCGACCAACACCATGACCAATCATTTCCCGAACAACCGAGTAACCGTGTGCTTCGCAGTGTGATTGAATCGCGTAACCGACATCTCCCAGTCGTTTGCCTTCCACCGCCTGTTCGATACCCAGGTAAAGCGATTCTTTAGTTATTCTGAGCAACTCGCGAACCTCAGGAGCAACTTCACCTACTTCGAAAGTATAGGCCGAATCACCGTGAAATCCGTTGATATATGCTCCGCAATCTACCGAGATAATATCACCTTCCTGCAATACCACCTCGTCGGATGGGATACCGTGTACCACCTGTTCGTTAACAGAGGTGCAGATCGACTTCGGGAAACCGCCATAACCAAGAAAACCCGGTACAGCACCATTATCCCTGATGAATTCTTCTGCTATTTTATCAAGAGTTGCCGTACTCACGCCGGGAGCAATCACTTTCGCAATCTCTGCGAGTGTACGGGCAACTATCTGATTACTGATACGAAGTAATTCTATTTCCTCGTCAGTTTTTAAAAAAATCATCTGTTTCTTTATTAATAAGCCGAAACATTACCTGAACGACCCTTAATACGTCCTGTTTTCAACAAACCATCGTAATGGCGCATCAACAGGTGACTCTCAATTTGCTGCAATGTATCGAGCACTACACCTACTAAAATGAGCAGTGAGGTACCTCCGAAAAATTGTGCAAACTCCATATTAATTCCCATCAGAGTTGCAAATGCCGGCAGTACAGCCACAATTGCCAGGAAAATTGAACCCGGCAGGGTGATGCGCGACATAACTTCATCGAGGAATTCAGCGGTATGCTTACCTGGTTTACAACCCGGTATGAAACCATTATTACGTTTGAGGTCTTCAGCCATCTGCGTGGGATTAATGGTAATAGCAGTATAGAAGTACGTAAAGAGGATAATGAGTGTGGCAAACACAAGATTGTACCAGAAACCGTTATTATCCATAAATGCACCTACAAAGCTACTTACACTTTCCGAATTTGCAAAACCTGCCAGTGTTACCGGAATAAACATAATTGCCTGAGCAAAAATGATAGGCATAACTCCGGCGGCATTGATTTTCAATGGAATATACTGACGCACACCACCATATTGCTTGTTTCCAACTACGCGTTTAGCATACTGAACGGTAATTTTACGGGTTCCCTGTACCAGCATAATGGAAGCTCCGATAACTACTAAAAGCAGTATAATCTCGAGCAGGAACATTACCAGTCCACCACCTGCGTCGGTAAAACGCGAAGCGAATTCCTTGATAATTGCACCGGGGAAACGGGCAATAATACCGATAAGAATGATGAACGAGATACCATTACCAATTCCCTTATCCGTGATACGTTCACCGAGCCACATTACAAACATGGAACCACCGGTGAGGATGATGGTGGAGGAAATCGTAAACCAAAGTCCCGAAGGCAAAGCTGATCCGGCCTGTTGCAGTTGCACACCCAGGTTGATAAGGTACGAAGGACCCTGCAACAAAAGGATGATAACTGTAAGGTAACGGGTAATCTGATTCATTTTCCGACGTCCGCTTTCACCTTCACGTTGCATTTTCTGGAAATAAGGCACCAGAATAGTCAACAACTGAACGGCGATGGAGGCAGAAATGTAGGGCATGATACCCAGGGCAAAAACCGATGCATTGGCAAAGGCCCCCCCCGAGAACATGTTCAACAAAGCCATCAATCCACCACTTGTCTGTGCTTTCAGCGCGGTTAACGCAGAAGGATCGATACCCGGAAGCACGATAAAAGAGCCAAAGCGATAGATCAGCACAAACAACAATGTTGTTAAGAGTCTTCCGCGAAGGTCTTCGATCTTCCAGATATTTGTTATTGTCTCTATGAGCTTTTTCATGTGAAATAAAGTGATTATAGCTTAATTACTGTACCACCTGCAGCAACAATTGCTTCTTCGGCAGTTTTGGAGAAAGCATTTGCTTCCACTTCGAGTTTCACCGTCAGAGCGCCATTAGCAAGAACTTTCACCTTATCTGTTTTTCCGATAAAGCCATGCTGACGCAGCTCATCCAATCCTACTTTTGTTAGGTTGGCCGATGTTGCCAGAATTTCCAGCGTTTCAAGATTGATCGGTTTGTAAACCACCTTGTTCAGACTCTTGAAACCAAATTTGGGAAGGCGACGTTGAATAGGCATCTGACCTCCTTCAAATCCTACTTTCTTCGAATAGCCGGAACGCGATTTAGCTCCTTTATGACCACGGGTTGAAGTACCACCTAAACCTGAACCACTACCCCGACCAACTCTCTTGCGGGTTTTAACCGATCCGGGTGCAGGGGTTAAATTACTTAAATTCATATCTTATTGTTTATAAAGATTCGATGATTATTACTCAATGATTTTCACTAAATGGTTCACCTTAGCTACCATACCCAGAATCTGGGGAGTGGCTTCGTGTTCAACGACGGCGTTCATCTTTCTCAAACCCAATGCCTCTAATGTCAGTTTCTGGACTTTGGGACATTTAATTTTACTTCTAACTTGCTGTATTTTAATAGTTGCCATCTTCTTATTAGTTAACCGTTAAACACTTTATCAATCGACACTCCGCGGTTCTGAGCCACTGTATACGCATCGCGTAATTCGCCCAGCGCTTCAATAGTAGCTTTTACCAGGTTGTGTGGGTTCGACGAACCTTTTGATTTTGCCAACACGTCGGTGATACCAACACTTTCGAGTACGGCACGCATAGCACCCCCTGCTTTAACCCCGGTACCATGAGAGGCCGGTTTAAGGAATACCTGAGCACCACCGAATTTAGCATACTGTTCGTGAGGAATAGTTCCGTTCAGAACAGGTACTTTAATCAGGTTTTTCTTGGCAGCTTCAGTACCTTTGGCGATTGCGGCAGTAACCTCACCGGCTTTACCTAATCCCCATCCTACGATACCATCTTCGTTACCAACTACAACAATGGCAGAAAAGCTGAATGTACGTCCCCCTTTGGTTACTTTGGTAACACGGTTTACGGCAACTAATCTGTCTTTTAATTCCAAATCATTGGTTGTTTTAACTTTATTCATATCTGTTGTCTTACCTGATTAAAATTTAAGTCCGGCTTCGCGGGCAGCATCAGCCAGTTGTTTAACTCTACCATGATATAAATAACCGTTACGATCGAATACAACCTCGGTTACACCTGCTTCCAGTGCTGCTTTAGCTACTAAAGCACCTACTTTGGCGGCCTGCTCGGTCTTGGTCATTTTATCTTTAATTGCCAACGACGAAGCCGACGCCAGGGTTTTTCCTGCTACATCGTCGATGCACTGTGCATATATTTGCGTATTGCTACGAAAAACGGTCAGTCGTGGTTTTTGAGCGGTGCCCGACAATTTGTGACGGATATGCGCTTTAATTCTTGATCTTCTATCTGTATTTGCCATTTTCTTATACAAGTTTACGTGAATTATTTACCTTTACCTGCTGATTTACCGGCTTTGCGGCGAATAACCTCGCCAGCAAACTTAATACCTTTACCTTTATACGGTTCAGGTTTACGGAACGAACGAATCTTTGCGCAAACTTGTCCTATCAGTTGTTTGTCGGCACTTTCCAAAATGATAATTGGGTTCTGGTTACGCTCCGATTTAGTTTCAACTTTAATTTCAGCAGGTAAACCAAGATAAGTGATGTGGGTATAACCAAGAGACAACTCCAGTACCTGACCGTTATTGCTGGCACGGTAACCTACACCCACTAATTCGAGGGTTTTCTTATATCCTTCCGAAACACCAACAACCATATTGTTGATCAACGAACGATACAGACCGTGCATAGCGCGGTTTTGTTTTTCATCATCCGGACGGGTTACAATGCACTGATTGCCTTCGATACTCACACTTAAATTTGAATTCACTTCTTGTGTCAGCGTTCCTTTCGGACCTTTCACAGTTACTACATTATCCTGTACCGATACGGTGACGCCGGCAGGAATGACAATGGGTAATTTTCCTATTCTTGACATGCTTCTTTCCTCCCTATTAATAAACGTAACACAATACTTCACCACCAACTTTTTCAGCAGCGGCTTGTTTATTTGTCATCACACCTTTCGAAGTAGAAAGAATGGCGATACCCAAACCGTTCAATACACGTGGCATATCTTTGAAGCCGGTGTACTGACGGAGACCCGGGCTCGAAACACGGATGAGTTTCTTGATCGAGTTCACTTTGTTTACCGGATCGTACTTGAGAGCGATTTTAATCGTTCCCTGAGGACCATCCTGGATGAATTTGTAATTCAGGATATACCCTTGTTCGTGAAGAATACGGGTGATCTCCTTCTTTAAGTTGGAAGCGGGGATTTCCACCACACGGTGGTTAGCTTTGATAGCATTCCGCAACCGGGTTAAATAATCTGCTATTGGATCTGTCATAAAAATTGATTTTAAATTGATCCCGACTACCGGGACAATATTTATTAACTCAGATAATTCATTTTGTGTAAGCCGGAAAAAGAGCAAAGGAATGTGAGTTTACAACTCTTCCCCTACTCTCTTATTCCGTAAGTGTATTACCAGCTTGCTTTTTTCACTCCGGGTATCAGGCCCTTCGAAGCCATTTCACGGAACTGAATACGCGAAATACCGAACTGACGCATATAT
Source organism: Paludibacter sp. (assembly GCA_034002585.1). Classification (GTDB taxonomy): domain Bacteria; phylum Bacteroidota; class Bacteroidia; order Bacteroidales; family Paludibacteraceae; genus Paludibacter. Next base: position 7,235 of record JAVFAG010000065.1, on the reverse strand, counting down.
CCTTTCGGACGACCGGTGATTTTGCAACGGTTGTGAATACGGATAGGCGACGAGTTTCTCGGCAGTGTTTGTAAGGCATCGTAGTCGCCTTCTGCTAAGAATTTCGCACGTTTTTCAGCATACTTCGCGATCAGCTTGGCTCTCTTCACCTCGCGGGCTTTCATTGATTCTTTTGCCATTGTATCTCTGTATTAGTTTTTCTTAAATGGTAATCCGAACTCTTTCAACAGTGCAAATCCTTCCTCATCGGTAGGAGCGGTAGTCACGAAGGTGATATTCATTCCCAGCAGACGATTGATGTTATCAATGTTGATTTCAGGGAAGATAATCTGTTCGGTAATTCCTAATGTATAGTTTCCACGGCCATCGAGTTTGTTTTCGATACCCTTGAAGTCACGTACGCGGGGCAGTGCAACACGTACCAAACGTTCCAGAAATTCGTACATTTTATCGCCACGAAGTGTTACACGCACACCAATAGGCATTTTCTTACGCAGTTTGAAGTTAGAGATGTCTTTCTTCGATACTGTCTGTACTGCTTTCTGACCCGAGATGGTAGTCATTTCATTGATGGCCACTTCGATAATCTTCTTATCGGCTACGGCAATACCCAACCCCTGGTTCAGCACTATTTTCTCGAGCTTAGGCACCTGCATGATGGATTTGTATCCAAATTCCTTCATGAGCGCAGGAACAACACGTTCCTTATAGTCTTGTTTTAAACTTGCTGTATTCATTTGTTATAGTTCCTCTCCTGATTTTTTTGAAATACGCACTAATTTACCCTCCGCGTTCTTTGTACGTCCCACACGCACGGGGATACCGCCTTCTACGGGGTTCAGATTGGAGATGTGAATGGGGGCTTCCTGTTTAACAATACCACCCTGAGGACTTTTCGCACTGGGTTTGGTATGCTTCGATACCATATTGATACCTTCAACGATTGCACGTTTCTTGTCCACGAGCACTTCCAGAACACGTCCGGTTTTGCCTTTGTCCACACCAGCATTCACGAATACGGTATCACCCTTTTTGATATGTAATTTACTCATTACGATTTAATTTTACGAAGATTAAAGCACTTCAGGTGCAAGTGATATGATTTTCATATTCGTAGCACGTAATTCACGGGCTACCGGGCCGAAAATACGGCTTCCGCGGATTTCACCGGCATTGTTTAATAAAACGCAGGCATTATCGTCGAAACGAATATACGAACCATCGGCACGACGAACCTCTTTTTTGGTACGTACGATTACCGCTTTGGAAACGGTTCCCTTCTTAACATCCGACGAAGGCACTACGCTTTTCACTGCCACAACGATGATATCGCCGAGCGAAGCATAACGTTTTCCGGTACCTCCTAATACACGGATGCAGAGTGCTTCCTTGGCACCCGAGTTATCCGCTACTGTGAGTCTACTTTCTTGTTGTATCATAATTACTTAACTCTTTCGATAATTTCAATTAATCTCCATCTTTTTAATTTGCTCAGCGGGCGGGTTTCCATAATACGAACGGTATCGCCAATATTGCAATCGTTCTTCTCGTCATGAGCATGGTATTTTTTTGTCTTATTTACGAATTTACCGTAAATAGGGTGTTTTTCTTTCCACTTTACAGCCACGGTAATGGTTTTATCCATCTTGTTGCTGAAAACGACACCCGTTCTTTCTTTTCTTAAATTTCTTTCCATCAGTGTTGAATTTTTAATTATTTTGTTCACGCTGACGTAATTCGGTCGCAAGACGGGCAATAGTACGACGTACTTCTTTAATTTGCAACGGATTGTCCAGCGGAGAAATGGCGTGATTCAGTTTCAACCGTACCAGCTGCTCATTCTGAGCATCAATACGTTCCAGAATCTCCTGGTTATTAAGTTCTTTGATTTCTCTTGTTTTCATTTTCCTTACGCATTTTGTTGAGTGATGTCATAATCGCGACGTACGACGAAACGGGTGGTAACCGGTAATTTCTGAGCTGCCAGGCGCAATGCTTCCTTGGCCACATCAAACGAAACACCTTCCACTTCAATAATCATTCGTCCCGGAGTAACCGGTGCCACGAATCCTTCGGGAGCACCTTTACCTTTACCCATACGCACTTCAGCAGGCTTTTTGGTAATTGGTTTATCGGGGAACACACGGATCCAAATCTGACCCTGACGTTGCATATAACGGGTAACAGCGATACGGGCAGCTTCAATCTGACGACCAGTCAGCCATTTCGACTGAAGCGATTTGATACCGAAAGATCCGAACGCCAGTTGATTACCTCTACCGGCATTTCCTTTCATGCGCCCTTTCTGCTGTCTCCTGAACTTTGTTTTTTTAGGTTGTAACATAATTTCCTTACTTCAAATTCATTAATAACAGTTTACTTTTTTCTCTTTCTGAATCCCTTACCGCCACGATCGCCACGGTCGTTGTTGAAACGTTCGTTGCCACCTCCACGGTTGTTGTCTTTCGTTGCAGTGAAAGAGGGGGCGAGGTCTTTCTTTCCGTAAATTTCACCACGGCAAATCCATACCTTTACACCAATGATACCTACTTTCGTAAGCGCTTCAGCATGTGCGTAATCAATGTCGGCACGGAAAGTGTGAAGAGGAGTTCTTCCTTCTTTATACATTTCCGAACGTGCCATTTCTGCACCGTTCAAACGACCTGCAACCAGAATTTTAATTCCTTCAGCTCCCATTCTCATGGTCGAAGCAATCGCCATTTTGGTGGCACGACGGTAGGCAATTTTTCCTTCAATCTGCCGTGCAACATTATTGGCAACAATTACAGCATCCAGTTCCGGACGTTTGATTTCAAAGATATTGATCTGAATTTCCTTATCGGTAATTTTCTTCAGCTCTTCTTTCAGTTTGTCTACTTCCTGACCACCTTTACCAATGATGATACCCGGACGGGCAGTACATACAGTAATAGTAACCAGTTTCAATGTACGCTCGATAACAATACGCGATACACTGGCTTTGGCAAGACGGGCATTCAGGTATTTTCTGATTTTGCTGTCTTCTAAGATGGTGTCGCCGTAATTGTTGCCACCATACCAGTTTGAGTCCCATCCGCGGATAATTCCGAGGCGGTTGCTAATTGGATTAGTCTTTTGTCCCATCGCGTATTAGTTTTCGTTTACGTTAGTATTCTTGGTATCTACAAATATCGTTACGTGGTTCGAACGTTTACGAATGCGGTAACCGCGGCCCTGTGGAGCGGTACGCAGGCGTTTCAGCATGGTAGCTGAATCCACGTAAACTTTACTTACATATAACGTAGCGCTGTCGGCTTTTTGCTCGGTTTTCTGTTCCCAGTTGGCAATGGCCGATTTAAGCAACTTCTCTAATCTGCCCGAAGCTTCCTTAGCAGAAAACTTCAGCACACCAAGCGCCTTGTTCACTTCCATACCACGAATCAGGTCTGCCATCAGACGCATCTTGCGGGGCGATGTAGGAACATCGTTCAGCTTGGCAAAGTACAGCGATTTATTCGCTTCTTTTCGGTTATCGGCTGATATTTTTTTTCTTGCACCCATTTTTACAAATATTTTTTCGGATTATTTCTTTTTACCACCGTGACCACGGAAGTTACGTGTCGGTGAAAATTCGCCCAGTTTATGACCTACCATATTTTCGGTAACATAAACAGGAATGAATTTATTTCCATTGTGAACTGCAATTGTATGACCTACAAAATCAGGTGAAATCATCGTAGCTCTCGACCATGTTTTTACAACGGTTTTCTTTCCGCTTTCATTCATGCCCAGTACTTTCTTTTCGAGCTTCAGATTAATATAGGGTCCTTTTTTTAATGAACGGCTCATATTATTTACTTTCTTTTAGCTGTTATTTTTTCTTTCTTTCAATAATATACTGGCTCGAATGCTTTTTCTTTGCACGGGTTTTATAGCCCTTAGCTAACAAGCCTTTGCGTGAGCGCGGATGACCTCCGGATGCGCGGCCTTCACCACCACCCATCGGGTGATCAACCGGGTTCATTGCCACACCACGTACGCGTGGACGGCGACCCAGCCAACGTGAACGTCCGGCTTTACCTGAAATTTCAAGTGCATGGTCAGAATTACCTACAGTACCAACAGTGGCTTTGCAGGTTGCCAATACTTTACGCAATTCTCCCGAAGGAAGTTTGATAATCGCGTACTTGTCTTCACGTGAGTTCAGCTGGGCAAATGTACCTGCCGAACGTACCATAGCGGCTCCCTGTCCCGGGCGCAGCTCAATGTTGTGAATAATCGTACCCAGCGGTATGTTCTGCAACGGAATTGCGTTACCAACTTCCGGCGCTGCGGTTTCTCCCGAAATCACAGTCTGACCAACCTGCAATCCATTAGGTGCAAGAATGTATCTTTTTTCCCCATCGGCATAAAACAACAAAGCAATACGGGCCGAACGATTCGGATCGTACTCAATGCTTTTTACTGTCGCGGGAACACCGTCTTTGTTTCGCTTAAAGTCAATTACCCTGTATCTTCTCTTATGACCGCCTCCTAACTGACGAACAGTCATCTTACCATCATGGTTGCGACCGCCGGACTTTCCTCCGCCAATCACAAGAGATTTTTCTGGTACAGCCGAAGTAATTGTTTCGAATGTGCCAATAATCTTGTGTCGTTGCCCCGGTGTAGTGGGCTTTAATTTACGTACAGCCATTTTCTTTATTATATATTGCTATAAAAATCGATTACTTCTCCTTCTTTCAATGTCACAATAGCTTTCTTGTAGGCCGAAGTCTGTCCGTTAATTACACCACTTTTGGTGAAACGACTTTTCTTCTTAGGGGCTACAATCATTGTATTTACCTCCAGCACAGTAACATTATAAAGGGTTTCTACTGCCTGTTTGATCTCAATCTTATTGGCGCCTTTATCGACTCTGAAACCATAACGGTTCAGCTTCTCGCCTAACTGAGTCATCTTTTCAGTTACAATTGGTTTTATGATAATTCCCATTCGTATGTCTCCTTATGCTTTAAAAATTTGTTCTATTGCGGATACAGCTTCCTCTGTAATAACAAGAGTTTTTGCATTAAGCACTTTGTAAGTGTTTAATTCAGAAACTGTTACGACATCTACTTTCGGTAAATTTCGAGCCGACAAATATACGTTTTTATTTCCGGATGCTAAAATAATTAGTGGTTTTTTATCTGCAACCTTCAAATTTTGTGTCAGAGCGATCATGTCCTTTGTTTTAGGAGCCGCGAAATCAATCTGATCAACCACGGTAATCAGGCTTTCCTGAGCTTTGTAACTAAGGGCCGATTTACGGGCCAGCTGTTTCAGCTTTTTGTTCAGTTTGAAACTGTAATCGCGGGGTACCGGACCAAAAATACGTCCACCACCTACACGTACCGGCGATTTGATATCTCCGGGACGGGCACCGCCACCACCTTTCTGACGACCCAGCTTACGGGTTGAACCAGCTACTTCACTACGACCTTTGGTCTTGTGAGTTCCCTGACGCTGATTGGCCAAATACTGCTTTACATCGAGATAAATAGCATGGTCGTTTGGCTCAATACCGAAAACGGTGTCGTTCAACACAATCTTTCTTCCGGTGTCTTCTCCTTTAATATTTACTACACTTACTTCCATGATTATTTATTGATGATTACGATTGAACCTTTAGCACCCGGTACCGATCCCTTCACCAGAAGAAGATTGTGCTCGGGAATTACTTTTAATACCTGCAGGTTTTGAATGGTCACCTGATCACCTCCGGTACGACCTGCCATACGCATTCCTTTGAATACCCGTGATGGATACGATGAAGCACCTACCGAACCCGGAGCACGCAAACGGTTGTGCTGCCCGTGTGTAGCCTGGCCTACCCCACCAAATCCGTGACGTTTTACAACGCCCTGGTGTCCTTTACCTTTTGAAGTACCGATAACATCAATGAATGTATCAGCTTCAAACATTTCCACGGTGATTGTATCACCCAACTTGAATTCCTGTTCGAATTCCTTGAACTCGGCCAAGTGTCGCTGAGGAGCTACTCCGGCTGCTTTAAAATGACCGGCTTCGGGCTTCGTGGTGTGTTTTTCCTTCTTTTCCTGAAAACCCACCTGAACAGCTTCGTAACCGTCTTTTTCGACAGTTTTAATCTGAGTAACCACACAAGGACCAGCTTCGATAACAGTGCACGGTACATTTTTACCGTCGGCACTGAAAACGGATGTCATTCCGATTTTTTTTCCTAATAATCCTGGCATTTCAATTAATTTTTATTATCACACTTTAATTTCTACTTCAACACCACTGGGCAACTCCAGCTTCATCAACGCATCTACAGTTTTTGCAGATGAATTGTGAATGTCGATCAGTCGCTTGTACGACGAAAGTTCGAATTGCTCACGCGATTTCTTGTTTACGAAAGTCGAACGGTTTACAGTAAAGATTCTCTTGTGTGTAGGAAGAGGAATCGGACCGCTTACATGTGCGCCTGTCGCTTTTACAGTCTTTACAATCTTTTCAGCCGATTTATCAACAAGGCTGTGATCGTAGGATTTTAATTTAATTCTGATTTTTTGACTCATGTCTTTTTTAAATGAATAATTTATGAATGTTCAGCACCCCGGTTAAGAGTCATTCGCTAACCGGGGTAACTGAGTTTTTTACAATAATTCTACGTGACCTTTCGCTTCGGTAACTACTGCCTTGGCAATTGCATTTGAAACTTCGGCGTAGTGCGAGAACTCCATCGAAGAAGTAGCACGTCCCGAGCTAATGGTACGAAGGGCAGTTACATAACCAAAGGTTTCTGCCAACGGTACCTTAGCCTTCACGATGCGGGCACCGGTGCGGCTCGATTCCATTCCTTCCACCTGACCGCGACGTTTGTTGAGGTCACCAATCACGTCTCCCATGTTCTCTTCCGGTGTTACTACTTCCATCTTCATAATAGGCTCTAACAATACCGGTTTTGCTTTGGCACAGGCATTCTTGAATGCAATAGAGGCACAAATTTCAAACGAAAGCTGGTCGGAGTCAACTGCGTGGAACGATCCATCAAGCACAGTTACTTTCAACTTATCCATCGGGAAACCGGCTAACACACCATTCTTAAGCGCATTCTGGAATCCTTTCTGGATAGATGGAATAAACTCTTTAGGGATATTACCACCTTTTACAACATCAACAAACTGCAGGCTGCCTTCGAAATCAGCATCGGCCGGTTCAACACGCACAATAATATCGGCAAACTTACCACG
>JAVFAG010000064.1:0-16138 GCA_034002585.1 Paludibacter sp. | reverse complement strand
ATGAAGCTGAATTTAAAGAATCCCATCGTATTTTTCGACCTGGAAACTACAGGAACGAACATTGTTACCGACCGTATCGTACAGATTGCCTATCACAAGGTTTCGCCTAATGGTCGTGAAGAAACAAAGAATCTGCTAGTAAATCCTGAGCGGCCTATTCCGGCAGAAGCAACAGCCGTGCATAAAATAACCGATGCCGATGTAGCCAATGCGCCTACTTTTAAAATGGTGGCAAAAGAAATTGTGCGCGATATTGAGGGATGTGATTTAGCAGGATACAATTCAAACCGCTTTGATATTCCGTTACTGGCCGAGGAATTGCTGCGTGCCGGCGTGGATGTGGATTTATCAAAGCGTAAATTTGTAGATGTTCAGGTTATTTTTCACAAGATGGAAGCGCGTACCCTTGCAGCGGCCTATAAATTTTTCTGTAACAAAGACCTGGAGGGCGCTCACGATGCTGAAGCCGACACTATTGCGACCTACGAAGTTTTGCAGGCTCAGCTCGACCGTTATCCCGATTTGAAAAATGATATTGACTTCCTGGCGAAATTTACGATGCAAAACGACAATGTTGATTTTGCCGGAAAGATCGTGTACAATAGCAAAGGCGAAGAAGTATTCAACTTCGGGAAGTACAAGGGGCAGCGCGTTGTGGATGTATTGAAAACCGATCCGGGATACTACGGATGGATGTTAAATGGCGATTTCTCGCTGCATACAAAGAAAATAATGACGAATATCAAGCTGAGAAGTTTTAATCAGTAATTGAGATTCACAGTTTATGGCATAAAGATTGATGCACAAACGGGTTATTTTTCAACAGATGAGGAGAATCACCAGCATATTGATTTTTATTTTCCAGGTACTTATACTACAGGCCGATCCACAGGAGAGTGCTGCAGCGCCTCCCCGCACACCGGAACAGGAAGCTGCGATGCAGACCAGCAAGATGCGTCAGGAGCTGAATCTGAGTTCGGAACAGGAGAGGGAAATTTACGAGATAAATCTTCGGCATGCGCGGGAGCGACAAACGTCGACTTCGCGCAGTGAGGCATTGAAGCGGGTACGAACCAAGGAGGTTGAATTTCAACGGGTGCTCACACGCGGTCAGTACAATCGGCTACAGGAAAAGCGCCTCGATTACAGTCCGCAAGGTGTTGAGACCTCCGGTTTCATTCAGCGGCGCACCCAGCCGGTAACCAATCCGCAGCGAATCGAAGGCGGAAGAGTGATATCTTCATCGGAAGAAAGGCAACAAAACGACATCCGCAGGTCAACACCAACCGACCAGAATTCTCGTTCCGCCTCACCCTCATCGCGCACCGTATCTCCGGAAAGCAGACGAGCTGCACCTGTACAAACCGATAGACAGGAAACAGGAGGAGAAACCCGCAGAAGCGTGCCATCTGACGAAATACGTCGAACCGAATCATCGGGAGCCCGGCCGGTAGTAAGGCCTGCATCAGGAAGTTCAGAATCGCGTACTTCGGGTAGTTCAGAATCAAGATCTTCAGTAAGATCTGAATCCCGCTCAACAGGCAGCCCGGAATCGCGTTCTTCTTCCGGAACCCGCAGGTAAATGCCATGCCGACTCCTTGGTTTCAATTCAAGCAATTTACGGTGTGGCACGACCAGTGTGCCATGAAAGTGGGCACCGATGGCGTGCTGCTGGGTGCCTGGGCTACGCCAATCGCTTCTCCCGTAAATATCCTTGATATTGGGACAGGAAGCGGGCTGGTAGCTCTGATGCTTGCACAACGATTTCCATTTGCACATATCACTGCTATCGATATTGACGAAGGTGCTTTTCGACAGGCTGATTTCAACTTTAAAGCATCGCCCTGGAGTGACCGGTTGCAGGCAGTGCACAGCCCGATGCAGGATTTCAGACCCAACGGTCATTTCGATCTTATTGTTTCCAATCCACCCTTCTTTAGCAACTCCCTGAAAGCGCCGGATAAGGCACGCAATACTGCACGACACAACGATACATTGGAGCTGGAAACACTACTTTCAACGGCACAGAAGCTGCTAACGAAAACGGGAAGCATCGTGTTGATACTTCCCGTTACGGATCAAGATAAATGTGTGAAGTTGGCGGAGCGTTATCATCTTTTTTGCACTGCTTCCACAGTGGTTTTTCCAAAACCGGGTGCTTCTGCAAGGCGTGTGTTACTTGCTTTTAGTCCGGTGTGTGCTCCCGAAAAAACGAGCGAACTGACCCTTGAAACAGCAGAGCGGGGCATTTACACCCCTGAATTTGCTGCTCTGGTTCGCGATTTCTATCTGAAATTATAAAAGAGACTGAACTTTAGCTTCCAATACAGATTTAGGAGCTGCTCCTACCTGTTTGTCCACTATTTTTCCATCTTTAATGAAAAGAATCGTCGGGATGTTGCGAATTCCGTATTCACTTGGAGTGTCCACATTATCATCGACATTGAGTTTGCCGATTTCTACTTTTCCGGCGTATTCGTTGGCCAACTCTTCGATACTTGGACCTACCATACGGCATGGACCACACCATTCTGCCCAGAAATCGATCACTACAGGTTTTCCGCTGCTAATGATGCCTTTGATGTTTTCATCTGTAAATTCTTGTGCCATAACTTATCGTATTATTTTTTAAAATTTTCGTTTATGAATTTCGACTGCAAATGTACACGTTTTTATTCAGTGGTTAAAATAAAATTCCATTGAATAAATGTATAGTGCTATTGAAACTATCAATCAGTTAATTTGAAAATCGATCTTTCCATCTTCCTTGTATTTACGCAGCATCCGGTAAAAACGCTTGTCCAGTTGAATCCTGTACTGGCGGGCAAAAAGTCGGATTTTATTCTGTGTCAGATTATCGACCACATTGAAAAAGATATTGACCGTACCTTTATTGGTCAAGACCATATCGGTGAAGTCGGTAACAAATTCCTCGTCCAGGTGATCGAGCGGCATATTCAGGGTCAGCTGATTCACCAGTTTATCGCGCACATCGTTGAGGATGTCTATTTTCTGGATTTTGAGCTCGTATTCTTTAGTAGCACCCTCTTCAGCCGGTTTAAAATATTTTCGATCCTGATTTTTTTCCTGCACGGTGGCATTAATCAAAAGATACAAATCCTTCAACATAAACTTACTGAAATCGAAGTAGTTTTGTCCAAAAAGCGCAAATTCGAAGGCTCCTTCGTAATCTTCCAGGGTTAGAATGCCGTAGGGATTTCCTGCTTTGGAAGTACCGTGGCGAATGGCAGTTACCATACCACCAATTCGAAGGCCTTTTCCATACAAAGGAGGAAGATCCTTTAAATCAGTAGTGCGGGTATTGCAGAGGTAGTTAATCTCGAACTCGTAGTCGTCGAGCGGATGGGCTGAGAGGTACATGCCGATGTATTCGCGCTCCTTGTTCAGTTTTTCGAGCGGCGACCAGTCGCGGGCAAAGGGAACCTCGGGTTTGGCAATTTCGACGGTGTCGAGACCTCCAAACAGGGAATTCTGGTTCAGAGCACTATCCATCTGAAATTTATTGCCGTAGCGGATAATGCTGTCGATAACCGGTTCGCCTTTTGAATTCTCCACAAAAAACTGTTCCCGCTTAATGTCCTTAAAATTATCGAAAGCACCGGCCAGCACCAGACTTTCGACCGCTTTTTTATTGCAGGCATTCAGGTTGACACGTTCCACGAAATCGAACAGATTTTTAAATTTTCCGTTATTTTTGCGCTCTTCGATGATAGCCAGCACAGCACCTTCGCCAACACCTTTAATACCTCCGAGTCCGAAGCGGATATTGCCATCGGCATTTACAGTGAAGTTCAGATCACTTTCGTTCACATCGGGTCCCAGCACGTTCATGCCCAGGTTTTTGCACTCGTCCATGAATTTACTCACTTCACCAATATCGTCTTTGTTGCGCGTTAAGTTGGCAGCCATAAATTCGGCCGGAAAGTGCGCTTTGAGGTAGGCGGTTTGGTATGCAATCCACGAATAGCAGGTAGCATGCGATTTATTGAAGGCGTACTTGGCAAATTCAGCCCAGTCGGCCCATATTTTTTCGATTTTATCTACCGGACCGTATCCATTCTTTTTACAGCCGTCCATGAATTTCACCTTCAGAGCAGCCATTTTATCGATCAGCTTTTTCCCCATGGCTTTGCGGAGCTCGTCGGACTGGCCCCGTGTAAAGCCGGCAAGGTCGCGGCTCAGGAGCATGACCTGTTCCTGATATACGGTGATTCCATAGGTTTCCTTCAATCGTTTTTCCATGATGGGGAAGGGATAATCGATTGCTTCGCGGCCGTGTTTGCGGTTCACAAACTGCGGGATGTACTGCATAGGGCCCGGCCGGTAGAGGGCATTCATGGCGATGAGGTCCTCGAACTGAGTAGGCTGCAGCTCCTTGAGGTATTTTTGCATCCCGTTGGATTCGAACTGGAACGTACCCACTGTAAGGCCTTTACTGAATAGCTCGTAGGTTTTCGCATCATCGATGGGGATAGCATCGATATCAATTTCGACGCCTTTCGACTTTTTAATGTTCGAAAGGGCTTCCTTGATGATGGAGAGAGTTTTCAGTCCCAGGAAATCCATTTTGATGAGTCCGATTTCCTCGATGAGGGAACCTTCGTATTGGGTTACCAGCATTTCCTCGTTGGTTTCCTTATCGACCGCCGTACTGAGGGGAACGTGGTTGGTAAGGTCGTCGGCACCGATAATTACACCACAGGCATGCACACCGGTTTGGCGCACGGTACCTTCGAGCATTTCGGCATAGCGCAGGGTATTTGCCAGGTTGATATCGTAGGAATTGCGGGCAGCCTGGAGTTCGGGCACGTACCGCAGGCAGTTCGCGATGTTCACTTTCGGAGCTTTACCACTGGCATCTTCCGGAAATTTATCGGGGATGAGTTTGGTGAGGCGGTCGGCTTCGGCGAGGGGCAGTTTTTGCACGCGGGCCACGTCTTTAATCGACGATTTGGTGGCCATGGTACCGTATGTGATGATGTGGGCTACTTTTTCCCTGCCGTATTTTTCGGTCACCCATCGGAGCACCTGTCCGCGGCCATCGTCGTCGAAGTCGATGTCGATATCGGGCATGGAGATACGGTCGGGGTTGAGGAATCGTTCAAAGAGCAGATCGTATTTCAGGGGGTCGATATCGGTGATGCGCAGGCAGTACGCGACAACGGAGCCCGCGGCTGAGCCACGGCCGGGACCTACGGAGACGCCCATGCCGCGGGCGGCAGCGATGAAGTCCTGCACAATAAGAAAGTATCCGGGGAATCCCATCGTTTTCATCACATTGAGCTCAAAATCGATGCGTTCGGCCGTTTCGGAATCCAGCACCTCTCCATAGCGGAAACGGGCGCCCTGCATGGTTAATTCTCTCAGGTAATCGGCTTCGAGTTTCACACGAAGTACTTTCTCGTAACTTCCCAGGCGATCAAATCCTTCGCCAAATTCCTCACGTAGCATTGCTTCAGTGAAACGTTCTTTGTACACTACCTCGGTACCAAACTCTTCCGGGATTGGGAAAACCGGCATCATAGGTGCTGAGTCGATATCGTAAAACTCAACCTTGTTGGCTACTTCAAGCGTATTTTCCAATGCTTCGGGAATATCGGCAAATATTTCCCACATCTGGTCGGGCGTTTTGAGATATTCCTGCTTCGAATACCGCATGCGCGAAGGGTCGTCAAGGTCTTTACCGGTACTGAGGCAGATGAGTCGCTCATGCGCTTCTCCATGATCTTCATCGATAAAATGGACATCATTGGTAACCAGAAGCCTGGTATTGGTTTTACGCGCCAGGACAATTAAATCTTCGTTTTGCCGCTTTTGCTTTTCGTACACTTCGTAATCTGCATTGGGCTTATCGGTTTTGTGGAGCTGAAGTTCGATGTAATAATCATCTCCAAAGACCTTTTTGTACCACAAAATCGATTTTTCAGCTTCCTCCAGATTTCCGGCTTCTACTTTTTTATGAATTTCACCGCCCAGACATGCCGAAGAAGCAATGATTCCTTCACTGTATTTTTCAAGAATCTCATGGTCGATGCGCGGACGGTAATAGAAACCTTCCATCCAACCTAAGGAAACCAGTTTGCAAAGGTTTTGGTAGCCTTTTTTATTCTTAGCAAGCAACACCAGGTGGTATCCACTGCGGTCGGCCGGATTATCCTTGTCCTTGAGAAGGCGGCTACGGCGGGCAACATAGGCTTCACATCCCAGGATGGGCTTAAAGAGTTTGGCCTGCGCAGCTTCCAGTTGCTGATGGAGCTGAGCTTTTTGTTCATCATCCAGGTCGTCTTGCTTCAGTTGCTTTTTTATCGCTTTGATTTCCGAAAAATGAGGGGCATTTTTCTTTTTAGCATAGTTATAAAACTCCTTCACCCCAAACATATTTCCGTGATCGGTAAGTGCCAGGGCAGGCATGTTGTTGGCCATTGCTTTGTCGATAAGACCGGGTATGGTCGACATTCCATCGAGAATGGAATAATAAGAGTGAACGTGGAGATGAACAAAGGATTTCATAAGCTGATAATTAGTTTATATGGCCTGTCTGTTAATTTGTTCGAACAGGTACCTGCATGTAACAAACTTCAAATTACCGGTAGTTTGATTCACGATGAATTCAGGTTTAGGAGACATAAAAATCATTGATTTGTCGCGTTATTTCTTCATCGTTACCTTCGATTATCCTCTGGGCCATTTCGTAAAAAGCACTTCTTTTCTCCAGCATGGATCGAATAAATACAAGTAGATCTTCCGGTGATTTACCATTGATAAGAGGCCGTACACCTGCCTTTCCTTTCTGCAACCGATCAACCAGCTGTTCGGGCTGCAACCGAAGGTAAATGGTTAATCCCTGCCGGTTCATATATTCCATGCTGTCGAAGAAACAGGGAGCTCCTCCTCCGGTAGCAATTACTGTATTTTCAAATTCTCCCACTTCACGAAGACAGGACTTTTCTTTCTCCCGAAAGGTCGCTTCGCCTTCATCCTGAAAGAGCTGAGCAATCGTTTTATGGTACTTTCCTTCGATGTAGTGATCCAGGTCAACAAAACTAAAATTAAATCGTTTCGCAAGCAATCTTCCCATGGCCGATTTACCGGATCCCATATACCCAACCAGAAATATTCGTGTCGTTTTCATTTTGTGCATTGTATAAAAGTTAGTCGGCCCGTTTCACTTTAAACTTACCTCTAATCAGAATCTGTACTTTACTCCTCCGTGAAAGTTAATTCCCGGCATCGGATATCCATTGTTAATCTGATAGTTTTGATTCAACAGGTTTTGTCCTGAAACAAACACTTCCGCACGGGTCATTAAGCGGGCCGACAACCGGGCGTTAAGTACCGTATAGCTTTCCAATACCGGATTACTCATTGCAGTATATAATCCATTCACATGCTGAGTGCTTACATTCGCATTCAAGAATTTATACTGATAATTGAGAGTCAGATTAACCTGATGACGGGGAGCGGCCAGCAGTATCCGGTCGGAATCGAGAAAGCTATAATTGGCAATCAGCGAAAGATCGGTTAAAATGCGGTATCGTGCCGAGAATTCAACACCTTTATTCCGGAATTGACCCACGTTCTGACGTTTGGCGGCTTGTCCCACTCCTACTACCTGAATCAGATTATCGCCATCCGACAGGAATGCGGTCAGTTCGGTGGTGAGGCGTTGATTGGCAAATGATTGCAACCAACTGATTTCGTAATTCATCATACGTTCGGGTTGCAATTCCGGATTGGGTGCATAGGTGTACAACTCCATAATGGTAGGGCTGCGGAACCCCTTCGAAACCGACAAGCGCAGGTCGGTCATGGGGCTGAGACGCGACGATAATCCGGCCATGGGTACCCATTCGGCTCCAAAAAGCGAATGATGTTCGAGTCGCAATCCACCGGTAAGAGTGAAACGCTTAAAAAATTTGTGCTGATAAAGAGCATAAGCAGCGAGTTCATCTACTGTTTTAAGTTGGTTGGCGGACAACCCTTTACTTCCAGTTCCTCCATACCGTTTGGCTTCTAAACCACCTGTGATCTTGCTTAAAGTCCCCAACTGAAATGTCTGGTAAGCCATTAATCCGGTATTGGTATCGTCCGAAATCCATCCATCCGACAAATCATGATGTCCAAAATTATGATACAGCTTGATTGAACCTTCGGTTGTTTCATATCGGTTATCGACCGACAATGCTGTTTTCCCTCTGAGTACATCAATATGAAATAGAGCAGGCTGAAATACCGGACCGTTGTCGTTAGCATTGTAATAGGCCAGGCTAAGATCGGCAGTGGCCAACCAGTGTGAATTAAAATCGTAACCAGCTTTCAGATAACCGTTTGTAAGTTTGAAATCAGTATTCTCGCGTATTCCATCAGTGCGGCCATGATTTACTGCCACAAAAGTGTAAAATTTATTTTTTCGGTATCCGGCTGTCAGTGCATATTTTTGTGTATTATAGGAACCCCACGCCACCATGGCATCTCCACTGAAGCCTTGTTGAGCGGCCTTTTTGGTAATTATATTTATCGCTCCGGCCATAGCGTTTGAACCGTAAAGAACAGATGCCGGACCGCGTATAACTTCGACCTTTGCCACATCGGATGCTACATAAGCATCGCCCAGCGGGTGGCCGAAAATGCCTTGGTATTGTGGATGTCCATCGATGAGCACCAGCACCTGTGTGTTAGGTGTACTTCCAACGCCCCGTATCGAAATGGCACCCGATCCTCCAACAGCGACACCAAAACCGAGGATATTGCGTTCGGTAACAAAAAAACCAGGTACATGTGACGCAAGCGATGTGAGCACATTGTACTGCCCACTGCGACTAATATCTGAAGAATTTACACCCGACACTGAGAAAGGCACGCCCGTCCGGTTGGCAACAAAACGGGTTCCTGTTACCACCTGTTCATCAAGAAGCACCGAGTCCTTAACAGGATCACTAGCCCGGGCAGCAAGTAGCACCAACAAGAACGCAATTGTATAGAATGATTTTATAAGCATCAGCCATTAATTTTGAAGGGCAAAAATAACGATTATAAGTATAAAATGGATTATCTTTGCATGTTAAAAAACAAAATATTGAGTACGTGGAAAAACAAAGTGCAGTATTGCTGATATTTACCGGAGGAACCATTTCGATGTCGGAAGATTCTGCCACCGGAGCACTTCGACCGATCGATTTTGAACGTATACAGGAAATGTTACCAGAGCTAAAACACATTGGCATTAGGATAAAAAGTGTGCCATTTGTGCCGTTCATCGACTCGTCGGATGTGCATCCGGTTACTTGGGAAAAAATGGCACTATGTATAGCTGAAAATTACGATGAGTACGACGGATTTGTTATTTTGCATGGTACCGACACTATGGCTTATTCAGCTTCTGCACTCAGTTTTATGCTCGAGAACCTTGCAAAACCAGTTATTTTTACCGGTGCTCAGCTTCCCATAGGGTCGATGCGTTCCGATGGAAAAGAAAATTTGTTAAGCTCGATAGAGATTGCTGCTGCTCATGAAAATGGCCATCCGGTGGTTCCCGAAGTGTGTATCTTTTTTGAAGACACCCTGTTTCGTGGTAATCGAACTACCAAGAAAAACGCGGAGCACTTCAATGCGTTCAATTCGTATAATTATCCTCCGCTGGCCAAAGCCGGAGTGCATATCAAATATTTCCGGTCTTACATACACTATCCCGAGCCTGGCAGTAAGCTGAAGTTACGACTCAACACCAATCCGAATATTGCCGTTTTAAAGTTATTTCCGGGTATTTCGGAACAGGTCGTACGAACTATTCTTGAAACAAAGGGAATTCGTGCTGTGGTGCTTGAATCCTACGGTGCCGGTAATGCTCCCCGACAGAAATGGCTTTTCGATGCGTTGAAAGAGGCTGTAGACAGGGATGTGATAGTGGTTAACAAGACCCAGTGCAGCACCGGTAGCGTTGAAATGGGAAGGTACGAAACAAGTCTGAACCTTCTTAAAGCAGGAGTACTCAGTGCTTATGACAGTACGACTGAAGCTATTGTTACAAAACTGATGTACCTGCTGGGAGAATATAATTCGACAGACGAAGTAAAAAAATGGATCTCGGTAAGCATTGCAGGCGAGATGACGATTCAACACGATTAGAATATGGGAAATTTTGCAAAATGGATAGGGGGAGGCCTGGGATGGGCATTTGGCGGGCCAATTGGAGCAATAATCGGTTTCGCTCTGGGTTCGATGTTAGGAGGGAGTGAAGTACAACAGTCTGGCCAGCGTAGTAGAGTAGCCGGGCAAACCTCGGAACAGGATTTCAAGGCAAGTTTGTTGGTGATGATAGCCTGTGTTATGAAAGCTGATGGCACCGCTCAGAAAGCAGAGCTGGCAGTGGTAAAAAAGTTTTTGGTGGCAAATTTCGGCGAACAGGGAGCCCTTGATGCACTTCAGATTTTGAAAAAGGTGCTTGAACAACCTATCAATGAAACCGAAGTTGCGCATCAGATTAATCAATATATGAATTACTCTTCGAAGTTGCAGTTAATCCGCTTGCTCTTCGATGTAGCCTATGCCGATGGAGAGGTAAATGCTGCCGAACTTTCTACAATCCGACGAATTGCGGTGGTATTCGGATTGACTCAGGCTGATTTTGAATCATTGAAAGCCCCTTTTGTAAAAAATGTCGATCAGAACTGGGCTTATAAAGCTTTGGAGATTGAAACAACAGCTTCAAACGATGACATAAAGAAGGCGTATCGGCGAATGGCAATGAAATACCATCCTGATAAAGTCCAGAACCTGGGTGAAGATATCAAAAAATCGGCAACAGATAAGTTCCGGGCGGTCAACGAAGCCTACGAGCATCTCAAAAAACAACGTGGATTCGTATAATTTCTGAAAAAAGTTGTAGAATGGCTGAAAAACAATTACAAAGTCTTGCAAAGGATACTGCCATTTATGGTGTCAGCAGTATTTTGGGGAAATTTCTCAACTGGCTTCTGGTACCCATGTACACCTATGTATTGGCCGGGTCAGCCGATTACGGACAGGTGGCAAATTTATATGCATGGTCGGCTTTGCTTTTAGTAATTATGACCTATGGAATGGAAACCGGATTTTTCCGTTTTGCCAATAAAAACAAAGAAAATGCTGTACGGGTGTATGGCAACACCTTAATCTCTGTTGGGCTCACTTCCCTGCTTTTTGGAGTGGCGGCTGTTTTGTTTTCCCAACCCGTTGCTAACGCGCTGGGTTATGCCCTTCATCCCGAATACATCGCTATGATGGGTCTGGTGATTGCCATGGATGCTTTTGGCTCTATTCCATTTGCCTGGTTGCGGTTTAAAAACCGTCCCATCAAGTTTGCATCGTTCAAGTTATTGATGATTCTGACCAATATCCTGTTCAATATTTTCTTCCTGGTAGTTTGTCCCTGGATTTATAAACATACCCCGGGTTTAATTGATTGGTTTTACCGACCCGATTATGGAGTAGGATATGTGTTGGTGACGAATGTAATCCAAACCGTGGTGGTTACTTTATTATTGATTCCGGAAGTGAGGAACGCGAACTTTACATTCGACAGCGGGCTGCTTCGTCAGATCCTTCGTTACTCACTTCCTCTGATGGTGCTCGGAATTGCCGGCATCATGAACCAAACTCTCGACAAAATTATTTTCCCCTACCTGATGGACGATCCCGACAAAGCAATATCAGAACTGGGAATTTATTCGGCCTGCTTTAAAATTTCAATGGTGATGATGATGTTTACACAGGCATTTCGTTATGCTTACGAACCTTTTATCTTTGCCCGCCATAAAGACAAGAACAGCAAAGAGGCTTATGCCGATGTGATGAAGTTTTTTGTAATATTTTCCTGGCTGATTTTTCTGGGAATGGTGTTTTATATGGATTTAATCCAGTACCTGATTCGCAGTGATTACCGTGTTGGGATGAAAGTAATTCCCATTGTACTCCTCTCCTATATTTTTCAGGGTGTTTTCTTCAATCTTTCACTTTGGTACAAGCTTACCGATAAAACACACTATGGAGCATGGATTTCGTTGATTGGAACTATAATTACACTAGCGATTAATATTGTTTTTGTGCCTGTGTTTAGCTATATGGCATCAGCCTGGGCTTCGTTTGCCTGCTACCTTGTGATGATGATAATCTCCTATTACCTCGGACAAAAGCACATGCCTGTAAACTATGATTTAAAACGTATAGGTTTTTATACTGTTTTGGCGTTGGGTTTATTTGGAAGTAGTTTTTTGATCAATACAGGATATATAGCAGTAAATGTAGCCATTAAAACGATATTATTCGGAATTTATATTTATATCGTGATTAAAACAGACTTTCCACTGGATAAAATTCCCTATATTTCGAAATTAGTAAAGCGAATGTAGTATGAATCCGGATATATCCTTAATTTTTTGTTCCAGGCACAGCCAGCTTTCTGAATATTTAATAGATAATATCGAAAAAACAATAGGATGTAGCCACGAGTTAATCGTAATTGACAACTCTGAAGGAAAATATTCAATCACAGAGGCTTATCAGACCGGTTTTGAACGAAGTAAAGGGGATTTTCTGACCTTTTTACACGATGATATCGCATTTCATACTTATAACTGGGGAGAGTTGGTGAAAGAGCACCTTTCAGTCCCCGGAACAGGCATATGTGGCATTGGAGGACGGGACACCTTAGTGAGGGTACCTTCTTCCTGGAAAGTAAGCCTGCCGTACATCCACCTGACACAATCGGATAAAAGCGGAGAAAGTAAAAGGATAAAGCACCGTCCTGCCGGATTCACCGGAATCAGATTACCGGTAGTAATGTTGGACGGCGTTTTTCTTTCCATGCACCGCACCTTGATGGACCATTTCAGTTTTGATACCGTACTAAAAGGATTTCATGCCTACGATTTCGATAGCTGTATTCGGTCCGCAGCGGCCGGATTTCAGAATTATGTAATTTACAACATTGATATAGAACACTTTTCAAAAGGATCACCAGATAAAACCTATTACAAAAGCCTGATTCAGGTATTCAAGAATCATTGGAAAGATTTACCTCTGAGTGTAAATGCGTTGAATCCTGCTCAACAACGTAAGCTTGAAAAAAGCGGACTAAACAGGTTGATACGGAAAATGCTGGTAAAAGGATTTGATACAGATGAAATCATGCAGGCTTATGACGAATTCAGCGAACTTATCAGTAAAAAGCAGAATAATACAAATATTTTTCGCTGTAAACGAAACCTTATAAAAACAATAGTTAAATTTATCCGATTATTAGTCCCTAAACTGACCAACTAAAAAGAACAAAATGGCACAACTTCATATCATCACCCCGGTTAAAGACTCTATCGACACTGCCAGGCAGACTATAGAACATATCATGAAGTCGGATATGATTGATTTCACGTATACTGTTTACGATGACTTCAGTAATAATGACACACAACAGGAATTGCAGCTACTATCCGTAGAAAAGGGATTTAACCTGATTCATTTGCACGATTTAACGGATCATCCTTCCCCAAATTATCTTCTCGTACTTCAACATGCGCAACAACACGCCATTTCAGAAGGGGTACCGTTACTAATTATTGAATCAGATGTAAATATTCAATGCAATACCATTAGCAAATTGCTCGAGCGGAATAAAGAGCTTAAAAATCCGGGGATGATAGCGGCGGTTACCGCCCATGAAAACGGAGAAATCAATTTTCCATACCTGTATGCGGCAAACTATGCTTCGAACACAATTTCTACGGTTAAAAGGTTAAGTTTCTGCTGCACTTTGCTCAATATTGATTTTTTGAAAAGTTACGACTTTAGACAGTTGAATCCCGAAAAAAACTGGTATGATGTGTTTATAACCCGTCAATCCATCGTAAACGGATTTACCAACTACCTGGCTATGGATATACCCGTATTACACAAACCACATAGCAGTCGACCCTGGAAGTTGGAAAAATATACCAATCCCTTGAAATATTACTGGAAAAAGTTTATTCTTCGACGAGATCGTATCTAAAAAAGGCTATTTTCTACCAAAATCTGCGGGTATTTCTCCCCAGGCCTCGGTCTGCCACTTTAATATAACAGTTTCTACTGGATTTTCAGCCAACCATTTCTCAGCCCTCTTTATCAAATCAAAAAGAACGATGTTTTCAGCAGTTCTCTCAAGCTTTGTGCGCGCATTTCCCGCTTTTACCCAGGCTATTGCATTGACACTATCAGAATATACCGGTAAGTTGGAGTTTTTTTGTTTCAATAGCGCCAATCCATGCACCAGGGCGAGGAATTCACCTACATTATTGGTTCCCTGTTTAAAAGGTCCCTGACGAAAGATTTCCTCTCCGGTTCGTGTATAAACACCACGGTACTCCATGAGGCCCGGATTCCCGCTACAGGCAGCATCCACCGATATACTTTCCATTACCGGCATTCCATACTTTTCGATCAGCTCAGCTTTGAGAACCGGTGTTTTTTGTACTGCGTTCTTACCTACATACTCCCAGTAAGGAGAGTTATACGCTTCGATGGCTTCCTGTTCGGTTTCAAAACCCTTATACTTTGCCGCAGCATAGCCATGAATTTGCTGTTTGCAACTTTCCCAGCTCCTGTAAATACCGGGCTCTTTACCATCCCAGACCACGAAAAAATTATTTTTGGATTTTCCCATAAAAATGCTACTTTTGCAATTCGTTTTTTGGAAATAGAGGCCCTGTAGTTCAATGGATAGAACGGAAGTTTCCTAAACTTTAAATTCGGGTTCGATTCCCGGCGGGGCTACTTTACATCCACCCTTCCATCTTTCATCTCTATCACCCTGTCGGATAAAGCTGCCAGTTCCTTATCGTGCGTCACAATCACTATGGTCAGGCCAAAGCGGTCGCGTAAATCGAACAACAGGCGATGCAATTCTTCTTTGTTTTTCGAATCCAGACTTCCGGATGGCTCATCGGCAAGAATAATCTGTGGATCGTTAATAAGTGCACGGGCAACCGCAACGCGTTGTTTTTCACCACCTGACAGTTCAGATGGCTTGTGCAGCAGACGATCAGAAAGCTGAAGATAGTTCAATAATTCAGTAGCTTTCACCTGCACTTCATGCGTACTCTTACCCGCAATAAGAGCAGGAATCATCACATTCTCAAGTGCAGTAAATTCGGGCAATAATTGATGAAACTGAAAAATAAATCCCAGATTACGGTTTCTGAAAACGGCTTTTCCCTTTTCATTTAATCGAAGAATATCAACACCTTCAACCAGCACCTGACCTTCATTAGGATCGTCGAGTGTTCCTAAAATTTGCAGTAAGGTAGTTTTTCCGGCACCACTGGGTCCTACAATGGAAACTATCTCACCTTTTTTAACATGCAAATCAACACCTTTCAGTACTTCCAACGTATCGAACCGGCGGTGGATATTTTTAGCCTCTATCATTTTTTATCTATTTTGCGACAAATTTAAGGATAAACCCGAAATTAACAGGTAAAACTTCTATTTTTGTATGAAAGATTATGAACAAGAAGCCAATATGATAGCTGAATTAAAGCAGTTTGGAACAATAGAATATAAAAAAAGCCTGAGAGCCAGCCGAATAGCAGTGCGAATTCGTCCCGAAGGTTTAGTGGTGACCTTACCGCTTACTAAATCGCCTACGGAGGCTAATGATTTTATTCTGGAAAATAAAATTCGAATTTTACAAAAGCAACAGCGGGTAAGAAACCGGCAGCAGCAGAGTGAACTGACTCTTGAAAACGGACTCAGGACGCTTTCCTTTAAAGTTGAACTGAACCCCTGTCAACGTAAGGATGTTTTTTTTCAATTCTCGGAAGGAATTTTAAAAATTGAATACCCGGAAGAAGCCGATCTCACATCGTTAAAAGTTCAGCAGGTGTGTTGGAAAGGGATTCACTATTTTATGAAGAAAGAAGCAAAACGCTTACTTCCTTCACGTGTGGATCAGCTTGCAAAACAGCATGGGTTTACCTACACCGATGTAAAAATACAGTCGGGAAGAACGCGGTGGGGAAGTTGTTCATCGCGAAAAAATATAAATCTGAGCTTACACCTGATGATGCTTACACCTGAATTGGTGGATTATGTGATTTTACATGAG
>JAVFAG010000063.1:0-17045 GCA_034002585.1 Paludibacter sp. | reverse complement strand
TGCCACCAGAGTCCCATCTTTCAGAACTTTTTGAACTGTATCATCTGTAAAAATGGTAAGTCGGATACTTTTTAGGTGATTCTTATTAACAATAACAAGAAAACGATTACCTTCATTTTCCAGCAATGAAACCAGTATCGGCTCATCTCCCGAATCCAACACTTTTATGGGATTTGGCAAGGAAGTAAGCCGCACTGTACCAGATGGAATCCTACCACCTGTGTGGCGAACGCTAATGAGTTTTGACCCGAAAAATACGCCTGAAAGAGCATGGATTTCCTGATTTAACTGCTTAACACGATCGTACACGATAGTACGCTTGCCATTCACCGTGATAGGTGCCGCCCGTAAGTCCTCTACCGAAGAAGAATCGGTTGATGTTGCCGACCAATACGTAAAATATTGAATTCCCTGTGCGCCATAGGCAAGGTTACTGTAAGCCTGTAATCGCATCGCTGCAAGAGTTTGCGGGTCAGGATGAATATCAGTATAATTACTCGACAATACAAATGCCCAAAACGGTTTATTTACTTTTTTGGCCTGATGAGCAATCAGTTCAAGATTCTCATACCAGGAAGGCATTACACCCTCCTTCAATACCGGATAAATATCGAAGGATAGAAAATTAACCGGTATTTGCTTTATGTATTCCTCCACATATTCTTTATAGGTTGAAGTTCCCAGTTGCTGCGGACTTGCAATATTTCCGTAGATATTTACATCGCAAAAATTCCTGGTGTCAATTTTTTGGATATTTTTCACCAATTCCCCCAGTTCAGCCATTTTACTTACATGTGGTTCATCGCCGAGGAAATAGCCTGCTGTCGCCGGGTGATTCATAAACCGTTTGACTGTTTTCTCAGTATCAGTAATCAACCCGGGACACAACACTATCATTTTAACACCGACCTGAGCCGCTATATCAAGCGCTTTTTGCTGTTCATCAGCAGTACTGAAATGGGTTCCGGTATGCGTAAATCCTGCCTGTTTCAACTCGTTGTAACGTTCTACAGTTGTTTCAGCCGCAGGAATACTTATGGCTGCCAGAGTAGGAATTAGCCCCTTTACTTTAAGTTTTTCCTGACCACTTACAGTAAAAATAAAAAAATAAAAAATCAATCCCACTATGGTAGAATTATTTCTGTCTGAAGATAATAGAAAGCGCATTATATTGATAACAAAAGGTTAGTATAGCATTAGTTTACTGGCTCTTACACCATTAATTGCATCCAGTGTTTTTACAAGATAGACTCCCTTTGGGAAGTTGTTTTCAAGTGAAAACGCCTGACCATTGAGTGTAGGATTGAAGTAAAGCAGATGTCCCTGCAGGTTGTAAATAGAAATCCCATACACACCTGGTTCAACGAATAAAGCAGAGCCCTGTTGATACACCTGGCTGCTTAGTATCATTTCTACATTTGAAGTGGTTAATCCTTTCTCTATAGTGACTCGGTACAAGCGGAGTGCTGCATCGCGTTGACAAACCGATACTTTACCGGACTCTAAA
Organism: Paludibacter sp.; assembly: GCA_034002585.1. GTDB lineage: Bacteria > Bacteroidota > Bacteroidia > Bacteroidales > Paludibacteraceae > Paludibacter. The sequence goes on along the minus strand of JAVFAG010000063.1, from coordinate 15,538 downwards.
ATTTCTTTTCCGGTAGCTACACCCATAACCTGCATTCCCGCATTAAATACAGTAGCAGTCGAATAAACTCCTGCCGAAAGTCCGGATAAATCGATACGGGCAACCGGAAGAGAATTGTAGTAAATGTACAGCCGGGCTCCAAAATCTTCTACTCTGATGGTGCCTTTTGTGAGGAAACTGGCGATGCCCGCAGGCTTTGGTACTGCTATGGTAGTTACCTGTGTCGAGCTGCCGGCCTCAATGCCAGAGAACTGAACATTCAGCATCGACCCATCGGCGTTCGAATAAACAGCAATTCCTTCGCGGTTGAAACCCGGATCTGCAGGTGGATTTTGCAGATACTCCACATCAATGATATTGGAAGCAAATGCTCGTAAAACTAATCCTGCTCTGTTACTCGAAATCCCCGCTACATTGGCCGAAAAATCTACTTCAGCTTCGAATGAATAGGGTGCTGAATAGTTTTCTTTGGAGTAGATGATTCGTTTATTGGGCCATTCAAATTGCAGATACTCTCCTGTCAGGTCGGCAGCTGTAAAAATTCCAGGAACCTGGGCAATCCACTGATCGTAGAATGTTGCGATATCGGAAGATGAATTGAACGACTGATCATAGGTGCCAGACCAACTGGTTGAGGGCTTATCGACTGAAAAGGCATCAGGATTGGGTGCCGGAATCTGAGTAGATGCACTGAATAGACGCATAGCAGCAACGCGCTGTGAAATAGCCACTTTACCTGCATATTCAATTAACTTGCCCGTAAATCGTCCAAGATAATTCAGCGATCCATCATACACCACTCCTGAAGTGTATACCAGTCCGTTGAAACCCGACAATTCTATTCGGGCTAAGGGCAACGAATTATAATAGGCTAAAATAATCGTCCCGTAATCTTCGATACGCAAGGTAGCTCCCCCGACCACACGTGCATTGACGCCAGAAGGCAAAGGAAGAGCAAAGGTAATAGCAGGAGTTTGATTTTCGGGTGTGGGTTGGATTGGGCTTGGGGCAGTAATAGCTCCTGAGAACTTCAGATTAATTTCGTTGCCGGTATCGGTCGGGAAAAAGGCAATACCTGCGCGATTAAATCCGGGATCTCCTGCTGATGTTTCCTGTAAGTCATCCGGATTGCCGTTGGAAGGAGCTCTGATAATCATTCCTCCATGACTTCCCCCTGCTGAATAGTCAATTTTAGCAGTAAAAACATACGGAGCTACGTATTGTAAGTTAGAAATCAAAATTCGTTTCTCAGGCCAGGCGAACTGAAAATACGTATTCCCTTCAGAGCTTTGAATTTCAGTTCCATTGACTGCACCAATGGCTTGCCATTGCGTTACAAAGGCAGGAAAGGTGGTTGCTGCATTTGGAATGAAACTGGCATCAAAAGTCTGATTGTAAGTATCGACAAAGGTGGGTGCAGGCGACGGCAATCCACTGGTAAAGGAAGCCGGAGGCACTATTGTTTCACTTGTCGAATTCGTTATCATCCATTGATCGGCAAACTGAGTTCCAATTTTCACATACCCCGGAGAGAGATAATGAGCACCATCTGTTTCGAAGCCTGCCGTGTCAAAAATACCAATTTTCGCCATTTTAATTGCTACATTATCCTGTGCCTGCCGTACAACAGCATTATAGGGCCACGACGTTGTCCGGTCAATTTTAGCAATAATGAAGGGTAAATTTGAAACTCCCAGGTCATTGCGAATGTCTTTAATAAAATGAGTTAAGTTCGCTTCGTACGCATTCGCCATCGCAGGTATACTGGCATCTGACTCTCCCTGCATCCAGAGAAAGCCGGCAATCTCGTAAGTATCTCCCTGAGCAGTGATGTCGTCGAGGGCAGGCTTTACCACCGTGTTCAGCAACTTATGATAAAGATCTTCTTTAGAAGGAACTCCAGCTGAAGGCGAAAGCCAGTACTCAACAAGAGAAGTACCCGCTACAGCCCCTTTGATAATACGGATATTATCGTTGGGTAAACGTCTGGATATCTCCTTTGCAAAGGACAACTCACTGCCCGAAACCGCGAGTATAGCACCAAAGCCGGGTTTAACATTCAACCATTTATTTGCCAGCGAGGCATCTACCTGCATCCCTGCCCAAATCTGAACATTGGTTTGCTCAGCTTGATAGGCCTCGGGGAAAAGCGTATTACCACCAACTCCAACAGCATTGGATTGACCCGAAAGTACAAAAATCTTATAATGTGTGCCCTGTGAATTTTGTTTAGTTAAAACGCTTTCACCAGCCCTTACTGCTGACCCAAATGAGAATAAAAACAGGCAGGAAAGGAACACTAAAAAAAAGTCATGTATTCGTGATTTCATGATATAGTTCTTTTTTTTGTAGCTTTCTACCGGGATTTTGCCTAAACAAAATCCCGGTAGACAAAGCAATTAGTTTAAAATTAGTTTAAAGCTTTGAGTGGAAGTAGCCGTTTCAATTTTAACAAGGTAAATCCCTTTTTCAAATTTATTTCCGATTGTGAGGGCATGTCCGTTAACAGTTTGATTGCGATATAGCACCGAACCTTGCAGGTTATAAATCGCCAACTTTTGAACACCTGGCTCTACAACCAACTGATCACCATACTGATACACCATTCCCGTTTCATTCAGTTCGATGTTCGAAGTGGTAATCTCACCTTCAATTTTAGCACGATACAACCGCATCCCTGAAGCACGTTGAGCAATGGCGAGTTTGCCCGACGCTAATATTTCTTTTCCGGTAAAGACGCCCATGACCTGCATTCCGGCATTATACACAGTACCGGCCGAGTAAACTCCTGCTGAAAGTCCGGATAAATCAACGCGGGCAACGGGAATACCATTATAATAAATATACAATCTGGAACCAAAATCTTCCACCCTGATAGTTCCTTTTGTCAGGAAACTGCTCACTCCCTCAGGTTTGGTAACAGCAATCGTAGTTACTGAAGTGGCGGCACCCGCTTCTACACCTGAAAACTGAATATTCAACATAGAACCATCGGCGTTTGAATACACAGCTATCCCTTCACGATTGAAGCCCGGGTCAACTGGAGTATCCTGTATATATTCCACATCTATAATATTGGAAGCAAATGCACGCAAAACCATTCCGGCACGGTTGCTTGAAATTCCTGCATAAGTAGTTGAAAAATCCATTTCCGCTTCAAAGGAATATGGTGCAGTATAATCTTCTTTTGAATAAATAATCCGTTTATTGGGCCATTCAAACTGTAGGTATTCACCAGCTATATCAGTAGCCGTGAAGATGCCCGGCACCTGTGCATTCCACTGATTGTAGAAGGTGGTGATGTCCGATGTGTTATTAAACGACTGTTCGTAACGGGTATTCCAGGAAATGACTGGTTTATCGGCCGCAAATCCAGAAGGATTTGGTGCCGGAATCTGAGTAGACGCGCTGTAAAGACGCATGGTAGCGAGGCGCTGTGCTATAGCGATTTTACCGGCATATTCCACAACCATTCCGCTAAATGTGCCCAAATTGGTCATTGAACCGTCGTACACCGTTCCTGAAGTGTATGCCATCCCGTTAAAACCGGATAATTCGATGCGCGCAAGGGGAAGAGAATTGTAATAGGCTAAAATAATCGTTCCATAATCTTCGATACTCAATATATTGCCTCCCACTGTTAATGCATTGGTTCCCGTAGGCAATGGAATTGTAAAGATAGTGGCTGGTGTCTGATTTTCAGGCGAAGGCTGTATCGGGAATGGAGCTGTAATCGGGCCGGAAAATTTGATATTCAGCCCGGCACCATCTTCAGTTGGATAAAAAGCAATTCCGGCACGATTAAATCCCGGATCACCGGCTGATGTTTCCTGCAAATCATCGGGATTGCCATTGGTAGCTGCCCTGACAATCATTGCACCATGAGTTCCACCACCTGAGTAATCAATTTTGGCTGTAAATCTATAAGGTGCAACATACTGCAAATTAGAGATTAAAATGCGCTTGGCAGGCCAGCTGAATTGAAAATAATGATTTTCTCCTGAACTTTGAAGTTCGGAACCATCAGCAGCCCCGAGTGATTGCCATTGTGTTAAAAAAGCCGGAAAGGTTGTACCTGCATTGGGGATAAAACTGGCATCAAAAGTTTGATTGTAGTTGTCAACAAACGTTGGTGCTGGCGAAGGTAGCCCATCAGTAAATGATCCGGTTGCGCTGAGTGAACTAATAGTCATCAGGCCAACTATCAGGCTAATGCCCTTCGTTGAAAAAGAATTGCGTGTTTTCATACTATAAAATTAATTGTGTTATGTTATTCAATAATCAGTTTTTGAGATTTGAACGGGATTGCGCCCGATAATTTAATAAAATAGACACCCTTTTCCAGAGTGAGGTGAAGTTGCTTTTCGCCTGCGAAAGGTTCATTCAACACAAACACAGTGCGTCCCTGTAAATCAACGATTGAAACCTTATTGACTTCATGTACTCCCGTATTAATCTGAATATTGTCACGGGCAGGATTGGGATATACCTGAACAGAAACAACATCCACCTCCGAAAGTCCACTTTCGGAACCTACCGGATACAATTGTCGTTGTGGAACCACTTCACGGGGAGTAGATTCGCTGCTCCACTCCAGCTTTACCCTTGCATCCCCTGCCTTTTCAGCAAAATCGACCCTTACAGGAAATCTCTGACCTGCTACAAGCTCAACAGTTCCGGTAATGGTTTGCCCACTATTGTTTGCATACCATCCATCCACGACCAGTTGATTGTTAATCCAAACCCGGCCCATATCGTTAACTGTCAGGTAAAAAGTGTAAGTCTCCGAATACAGTGGCTGGATAAATCCCCGCCAGCGCATATTCCAGAAATCATTGCTGACTTCACATCCAGGACTGGTATCGCCCCAACTAAAGTCGATTACGGGATCAATGCCTGAACAAATCGAATCGTTAAACCATACCCGACCGCCAGCAGTCGCTTTCCAGATACTTTTCGACAACCCGGTTCCGGTGCCCGGATATACAACCGATTTTTCTGTAAATACAATTTTATCCAGTTTAAAATCTCCGGATGCCTTATTGATGAAGAATTTAAGCTGATGTTGTCCGGCTGTCAACTGTAAATCGACTTGTTGCGTTGCCCAGGTAGCCAAACCTCCCGATGATGGAAATCGAATAATCTCGCTTATCGGCTTGTCGTTGACAAAGAGTGTCGCTTCGTTTTCAGAACCAGCTGCAGCATAATGGATGGTTGCTGTCACTGTACCAATTATTTTTACGTTTACAGTATATTCAACCCATTCATTCGAATAAACTGACGTAACATTGAACCCGCTGGCATCTTTCTGCTCAATATCCACAGCTTCATTCGTCCGGTAATGCCCTCCTGAATTATCAAAGGTGGCATCGACATACGCAATTCCGGCTCCGCCATTGTCAAAGTCTTCAAATTCCACAACTCCCGGAATTTCTGATGGCTTATAGGGTGTTTGCTGCTTATTCTCAACATTAGATGTACTAAAATTATAGTTGAATCTGCGATCGGGAGCTGATTCTCCATCAGTGAAGAAACTGCTGATATCGTTTAAATGCTGAGGATTATCGGCCCAGTGGAAATAAAATTCAGGAGCATGGTTACCCTGCATCAGCAGTTCCCGTGGAAAACATAACTCCATCTCATTTCCAACGACGCGGTAAGGAACAGTGATTTCATTTGTCCATGCTGTCCCGTCCCATTTTTTAATAGTCGTCAGAGTAGAAGACACAACCCGAGAATTCACCACATAATCGTACCCTTCCCAGCCGGTTCCTTTCTTGCGATCGGCATCAATAAACAATAACATCCAGTTAGCATCGGTATGCGATGATAGTGCGTCTGCAGTTTTCACATAAAAGTAGATGTTGTTGGCATCATAGTTTACCCTCGACTCAATAATATCGTTTCTACCTGTTGAATTGGTGTAAACCACTGTAGAATCGTAACCGATATAGTTGCGGTGCATGGTATCACCTATCGGATCACGGAAAAGCGGCATTACAGAGTACCAATCACCAAAATTACCATCGATATTCATGGTAGCCGGAGTTGAAAATTCCTGAGGTGCTGCCATGCCTTTGTATTTTCGAATATTTGAAATCAGTTGATAGTAATAGTTATCAGTATGACCGCCTTTCATGGGTGCCATATCGCGGTTAAACTCCTGACTAAACGCATCGATAAAATAGGTGTCTCCATCTTTAATGGGTCTTCCCGCATACCTGCTGTCTCCCTTGTTCCAGATGAAACGCTGCGCTATCCATTCGTTCCACTGTGTTACCATCACCACCGGAGGATCCACCTGCAGTGCTCTCGACCATTGTTCGTCAAAATGGAATCCCCTACCGGTAAATTCTGTGAGATAATCCTCATTGACTGCCGGTGAAGCTCCCTTGCTATAGCTTGATCCCGTATCGGAATCGGGATGTTGCGCTACTGAAACTACAATTTGCTCGGGAATAGATGGATCGGTACTCCAACCATAATCCTGGGGATAGGTATCCACCCATTGCCAGTGATTGGGCTCCGTTGCTGTATCGGTCCATGCCCAGGAATATTTAATAGTGAAAAAATCTTTCACTTCCGGTCGCAGCTCCGGATCGTTTATATTTCCTAAAATTAGTGGTTTATTTTGCCATCTGAACCAAAGAGAATCGAAAAGCGAATTTGAATAAAATTCATCGTAAAGAGCATTCATCGTATGACCACTTTTAGTGGCAGTTGTGAAAACTATCTCGGGTGTATTAATGCCCTCAGAGCGCATTTGCATTGAAAGTTGACACAACACCTTCACCGTTTCGAGATAGGTATAGGCATTGGTTGCATCGATATAGATAAAGTCGACTTGTGCATTGCTCAGCATGTGAAGGTCGCGGCGGATCACCCACGGATCTTCGGATCGATAATACCCATTTTCAGGCTCACCCCAGAAATGAAATACACCATAACTTCCCCACAGTGGATTGGATGAACCAAGCGGATCCAAGGGATGTGCTTTCAGAATTTTGGTAATATCGTATACTTTGTCTCCCTGGTACCCGTTCCAGACATAGTAAAAAACTCCAACCTTCCTGTTTTGCTTTTTGGGGCCAGCTATATCAAAAGTGGGCAAGGTGCGGCCTAATGCATCGGTTGCAACCCAGTTGTCGACATACTGCTGACTGGTCGACGACACATTATCGGCCAGGGGATTGCGTACATAAAAGGTATGCTTCGCCTCAGGTGCCGGATAAAATTCAGAATTACCGGATTGATTGGCAGCAATGGTCACCAGTCCGGGTGTACCGTTCAGGGTAATAATATTATTGTTCAGAGTTGCCGGCCCCGAAACAAGTCGAAATACAACCGGCAATCCGGAGCTCGCAGTCGCGCTTACTTCAAAAGCGGGATCTGTAGTCATTTTACTTCCAACAGCAGCAAACTGAATCTTTTGAGACTGAAGCTCTCTGTAATTGATGCGAACATTATACAACCGAAGGGCTGCATCACGCTGTGCAACAGCCACCTTCCCTATCGTCTCAATTTCCATTCCTGAGAAAACACCGACCTGCTGCATTGCTGCATTGTACACTTTACCAGAGGTATATTTCTGTCCGGTTTTACCCTCCAAAACGATTTTGGATAGTGGTAAATCATTGTAGTAAACATAGATAGTAGTATCAAAATCCTCTACCCGAAGTATACCTTTGGTTCGAAAACTAGTTATACCCTGAGGCTTGGGAACAGCAATGGTTGTAACAGAAGTGGTAGTACGTCCTTTTTCAGTTCCTGAGAACTGAACATTCATCGATAAACCGTTTTCAGAGGGATAAAAGGCAATTCCTTCCCTGTTAAATCCCGGATCAAAAGGAGGTTCCTGCAGGTATTCCACATCATAGAGATTGGACGAGAAAGCTCTGATTACCACTCCACCCCTACTGCTTCCGTCTGCATAATCGGTTTCTACCTGCATCTTATAAGGAGCTACATAAACACCTTTAGAATAAATAATTCTCTTTTTCATCCATACAAACTGGAGGTAGCCGGAGCTAATATCTTCTTCCGTGAAAACACCGGGTTCCTGGGCATTCCATTGAGCATAAAATTTCTCCTGATTCCAACCTGCAGAAGGATTGAATTCCTGATAATATTCGGAGGTATAATTGATTTGAGGCTTTCCTGAATCAAAATCGGCCGCTACCACCTGCGGTACTTTAATTTCAGCACTGTACAATCTGAGGGCTGCATCGCGTTGACATACCGACACTTTTCCAGTCTCGAGCACCTCCATTCCTTCAAAGGAACCAACCGATTGCATATCAGAATTATATACTACTCCTGAGGTATAAATGCTTCCTGTTTTACCGGAAAGATTGATGCGAACAAACCGGGCACCGTTGTAGTAAACATAAATGGTTGTTCCGAAATCTTCAATGGATAGTACACCCCGGTTTCGAAGACTTGTAACACCTGCCGGTTTGGGAACTGTAAACCGTTTAACAGGCGTTAATGATCCGTTTTCCACTCCGGAGAATTGAATATTCATTGCCAATCCATCTTCGGTTGGATAGAACGCAATGCCTTCACGATTGAAACCGGGATCGCTTACAGGAGCCTGTAAGTACTCGGAATTCACAATATTTGTAGCTACAGCACGTATCACTACACCAGCACGACTGCTGCCCGAAGCATAGTCCAGGTCGACGGTGAACGTATAGGGAGCTGAATAGTTGAGCTTCGAATACAGGATACGTTTTTCGGGCCAAACATACTGCAAATATCCTGAAGCTATATCTGCGGCGTTGAACATTCCGGGAATCATTGCTTCCCATTGTCCGTAAAATATTGTGGCATCCCATGCTCCGCTGAAGGTTTGAGCATAACTGGTGATGAAGGTATGTTGAGGTTTATCGCTGTCGAAAGCCGGGACCTCTGCTTGTAACCCTCTACTGGTTAATAAAGCAAGTACAACACAGACGCTTTGTATAATTCTAATCGATTTTTTGTTTCTCATTGCTGATTATTTTGATTTAATGCCTTGTTTTAACTTATATCTCTGGTTTAATTCTCCCGGATTACTATAGTGACAGGACCTAACAATCCGGAAGGTTGCAACGGGCTATCGGCGGTATAAGGATTTACCGGGAGCCAGGTTTTTCGTTGTTCAATAGGTAATCGCAAATCCCCGATGAGGCGGTTAACCCAGGTATTGACCACTTCGATTCTCAGGGTATTTGTTCCCTTTTTTATATAAGAGGTGATATCCGCTTCAAACGGCGCAGTCCAAAGTCCACCGGCATACTGTTCATTGATATATACCTTTGCCATCGCCGTCACACTTCCAAGGCTGATACTTACCCTTTGCTGTTTATTTCGCTTTTTAAGTGTGAATTGATTGCTGTAAGTAGCAATGCCTGAATAGTATTTTATACTATCGTTTGCAGAAGTCGACCAGTCGGTCAGTGATTGAAATTTTACTGCATGCAAAGGGCCACGACTTTCCTGCTCAAACTGCACCGACCAGGGTTTAGAAACTTCGATAGTATTTACTGGTTCGGGATAGTTGTCGACCAGACTTGTCTTTCCATTGCGTGTTTCTGGCTTACGAAATACAATAAATACACTTTCGTTGGGCGCTAACTTTAGTGGTACTGCCGTGGCTGTCGCATGAAAAGTGTATGCTCTTAGAGGGCGAATATTTCCGGTAGTGGCCTCCCATATTTCAGGGATTCGGTTAGCGACTCTGAATTCAGGACTTACTATCCGCGTCTCATTGGTTTGATTTGTCAGAAAATATATATCAGCTTCGGGCGTAACCCGGTGTGCATAGTGAATTGTATTATCTGAAGGGAGTTGACAATCAGGAATACACTGAAGTAGCTGCAGGGCATCCTTTAAGTCTATACCATTCATAATCATCCCCATACCCACCTTTCGCTTAGTGACTTTCTCTCCATCAACCTCTCCCCATAATTGCCTCACCAAATCGGCCAGTTCCTGATCAGCCCGAGGTTGGTTTTGTAAACTGGGAGATCTTTTTGGAGCCGGACCTAAAACGACAGCTCCCTGAAGTACCAACGAATAAATTTTTCGTAACAACTCAGGACGCATGGTTTCGAGTTGAGGTAAAACCAACATACGGTATTGTGTACCATGAGGTAAAGTGATCAATCCATTTTTGACAGTCATATACTTCTCAATCACTTCAGCATTCATATAATCAAACTGGTAGCCGACCGGAAGAGTAGGATTGATGATACCAGTCATTTTTGGAGCATCTTCGCCGATAAAATAAGCCACATCCGCCACATTTAGTCCCTGTTGCAACATGAAATTTGTACGTTTCAGATAGTCAACAAATACATCCAGATGAGCAAACCATGTGTTTTTGCGGTTAAATTCGTTTCCGAAGGGAGCATTTACACCCGGGGTTTTATTCTCGTAAGGTTGTGAAATATATACATGCAGTAAAGTATTGTTGATACCTTCTGCAAAAAAGCGATCTCCACGTTGCTTGATGGTGGCCGGATAGCGACTAAAGGCAGCTCCTCCGCAGGTAAACGATTCTGCTGAAATTTTATTGATCCCGTAAATATGTCCTGCTGACGACGCTGCACGATTTTCAATATTTCCCAAATCGCCTTCACTCCAGAACTCACCGGCTATTTCATCCGACTGACCTCCATATTGCAGAAATTCGCCGGGAAAACCCCAATGTCCGTAATTTTCAAGCCAAAGCGTTAACCCGTTCTTATTGGCTACTTCTTTCAGGGCACCAACATACTCATAAGAAACCTTGTCGGCTACAAGGCGTCGAACATCCCACAAAAAGCGATCGGATTCGGCCTGACTATTCACTACTTTGCCTTGAAATACAGGCAAATAGGGAAACAGATCATAACCATATTTAGCCTTGAAATCTTCAGCAAAATCATCTGTAAAATTTTGACTTCCGGTCTCATAACTATCGGCAACCACCACTTTGAATGATCGACGGTCGGCTGCGGGGATTCTCCTGAGTATCTCTCCCATATGTCCGTAGAAATGCTTTTCGACATGTTGACGGTTCATTTTATCTACCTCATAACCCGTTGCTTCGGGAGAAGCAGGACTATTTACAACTCCGGTTGGAGTCATGCCTGAACGAAAAATGATCCAATCACCTTCAGGGACATCCCAGTTGAGCATACCCTCAGGAGAGAGATTGGCTGATAAATCCACCATTTTACGACTGTCCAGAACGGTTTTGATATCATCCGGTTCAGGCTGAACGGTCCACTGATATTCATGCCAATAGGGAAGTGGTGTTTGATGCATTTTTGCCAGCGATTTCTCGCTGTATCGCTCTACACGAGGCGAAGCTGAAATTTCAATTTCTGAAAAGCCTGCACCAGGGGATGCATTCTTTACAAGTAACCGGAAATGAGTTGCTGTATACGCAGGGAACGAAATGGTCACTGGTGCATAGGGTACAAATCCCACATGCAAATTAGGATTGGAACGATCGACAGCATGCTCTGCAATGGTTTCAAATTCTGTTGAGGAACCTTTTTTAGCCTGAAAAACAACAGTAGCTGTGGTGGGTACTTTGGCAGTTGTAATAGAAAGGCTTCGTGCAGTAAACGCTTGTTGTAATTTAAAATCAAAGGTAATTGTCGCAGAAACAGGGAGTGAAAGCTCTGTTTCAATATTTCCATCGATTAACTTTTCAAGATCTGTTAGTACCGGAAATGATTCAACAGAGGAAATTCCAGTGTTCACTACACGGTTGTAACCGGCAGGTGCTGGATATGCTACCACTTTTACATCCTGAAATAATGCCGCCGGGCGTTCCAGTTGTTGCGTAAACTTTCCGGGCCCCTTTACCCTTATTTCCGATGAATGGATATACCGCATGGCATTTTCAGCCTTAACCCACGGACCTCCGGACTGACTCCAGCCCGGTGAATTGAAAATACCAATATCAATATTAAGCTCGGTTGCCGTTCGCAAAGCAGTATGAAGTATTTTCCACCATTCCTCGCTCAGCATCTTGACCTTACCATAAGGGATATCTGCCAGTCCAATATTTCCGATGAAAGCCCGGTTGATTCCAGCCTTTTTCATCGCTTGCAAGTCCTTAACAACGCCCTGCTCCGATATGTTGTCCGAAATCCAATACCAATACACAGAGGTTTGTATCGAATCGGGAGGAACCCGGAACCCGGATTCCAACCTATCGTTAAGCACGACCGGATTATGTGCTTTCGCTACCATATCTACAGTAGAAAAAACCATAAACACCACAACCAGTGTAGTAATTCTGTATATACGAAGTTGATTCATTTAGTTTTCCACTATAAAATGATAACTGCCAGAAGGCACTTCCAATCGAATCATATCATTTATGCTCTCCATTAACCTGATATGTTTAATGGACTTAACACTTCGTTGGTTACATGTAATCTTATCGAGCGAGGACGCATTTATCCAAACATCAGCGCTACTATTAGCCGGAATTTCAATTTTCCAATCAAGGGATTTGTCACTTTTATTCCATTCACTTTTTATAACTCCATAGGGTGATCGTGTCGACGCTTTTACAAAACTGAGACCTGTGGGAAAGATGGGCTTCATGATAATCTTTTTAAATCCTACAGCCGACTTATCCGTTTTAATACCTGCAAGATCCTCGTAGAACCAAGCCATTAAATCGCCCAACAACATCACATGATTTCCTGAATTCATGGCAGGATCGGCTGTAATACCATTCCATAATTCCCAAATGGTGGTAGCATTATTTTCAATCATATAGCCCCAGCTCGGATAGGTCTTGTTGGTAGCAATCCGGTACGCCAAATCACCTCTATCGAATTTGGTTAATCCTCTCATTAAAAACTGAATACCGATTAAACCCACACCAACATGTGAATTAAATTCTCCTTCAGTCTTAGCAACTATGTGATTAAAAACCCGGGATTGATAGTCATCGGGCACCAGATTTTGCATTAGAGAAACCAAATTGGCTGTAACCGTATTGTTAGAATAGTATCCGGTAGCAGTGTTCAGAAATTTTTCATTGTACGCTTTCTTAATTTCAACAGCTAATTCACTGTACATCTTTTTATCCTCTTGATTATCTGTTACTTCAGCAAACTTAACCAGTATATTTAACAACTGATAATAGAAACTGGTAGCCAACAAAGTTCCATCAGTTTTTCGGGCAGGATCCTGCGAGTGAATTAAATCAAGCCTTTCGGGAGGCATACACCAATCACCGTATACATCCTTTTCGATCAGATAATTCTTCATGTAATTGGTTTTCATATACAGCATCCATTTTTTCATGGAAGGATAATGCTTCTTCACGGCATGGATATCTCCACGTTGTTCGTAAAGCATGTTCACAGTATGAATAAATGCCGATGGCCAGGTTACATTATCGCTGTAGAACTGCCAATAATTAGGAGCTACATCGGGTAAACTTCCGGTTTCACGTTGACTATCCTCAATGTCCTGAACCCATTTTTCATACAACAGGGTGTTCTCAAACATAAAACTTTCACCAAAACATCCGGTAGCACGGTCACCCAGCCAGGGCATACGCTCGTCACGTTGCGGACAATCGGTCGGGAAACTGCGGTAATTGCCTTTAATTCCCCAATACGCATTTTTATAAATTCGATTCAGAAGGCTATCGGAAGTTTCAAAACTGCCAATCGTTTCCATTTCATCATAGTTCACTTTGCCTGTAAAGTCAGTTAATTCAGGGAGATAATCAATTCCCGAAATTTCGGCATAACGGAATCCCTGGTAGGTAAAAAGCGGACTCCAGGAGAAGTTTCCATCCTTAGCGGGTATGTAGATATTGGTTACCTGCGCGCCCCGTAAATTATCCATGTATAAGTTTCCATCCGGTTGCAACGACTCGGCAAAACGCATCCTGACCGGATCGTTTTTTTGTCCTTTCAAGCGAACCGACAGCCAGCCTACCATGTTTTGACCCATATCGAGAATGTATGTACTACCGACCTTTTTGATTGAGACGGGAGTAATTTCCTCCATGGTTTTAATATTCGGATTTCGCTGCGCAATTAGTTTGCCGTTGGGGGCAGTTACTTTCCGGGCAACCATCCACTGAGAGTCGTCGAATCCGTTCGCATTCCAACCCGGCATTTCCAATCGTGCATCGTATTCCTCACCATCAAATTCGCTGTTGGCTACAATCGGACCTTTAGTTGTCAACTTCCACGAGGTATCACTGGTAATAAGCTGCTTACTGCCGTTTTCCAGTTCAAGCTCCAGCTGCATACTCATTTTGGGAAAACCAAAATGCCGGGTTGCGGGAACTCCATAGCGTGTATCCGTGGCCATACGCACTCCTACAAAGCGGCCGTTACCCAGTATGACACCTACTGTATTTTTATCATTCAAAACAAGTGAAGTTACATCATAGGAATTATAATTTACCTGTTTATCGTAATCGGTGGCAGTAGGGGCAAAAATAGCATCACCCACTTTTTTCCCATTCAGATAGCACTCATACATTCCCAAACCAGAGATATGTAAAATTGCGCTTTTGATCTTATCGTTTGGTTGAAATTCCTTGCGCAGGTACCTGGCCGACAATCGTGTATGAATTACTCCTTCAATTTGCTCGCCGGGATTGGTAATACTATCCATACCAATCCATTGTGCTTTCCAGTCGCTTTCCTTAGTATAAGCCATGCGCCAGCTTCCGCTTTCAGCTGTAATAGCTTTCCCTTTGTTAGTCCATACCTTAACAGTCCAATAATAGGTTTTACCAGATTCCAGCAAAGGTCCCTCATACGGAATTAGAACTGAATTATCACTTATCACTTTCCCCGAATTCCAATACAGATCTTTCTCATCTGACAAATTGTTTTCTTCCGAAGAGGAAACAAGGATCTGATAGGCACTCTGATAAAGGTTTTCGGTTAAACCGGTCAGCTGCCATGACAGACGGGGCTGTTGCACGTCGATGGCGATTGGATTGGACAACAACTCCACCTGCAGGTTGTGAACCTCAATAGCAGTACGACACGAAACAGAGAGTATTCCAACAAAACTCAACAGCAGAAGTATTCCTTGAAATGAAAATTTCATTCTATGTATTTTAGTTGTTAAACAGACCTAACTATAACAGTAGCTTACACTTACTTTTGAATACGTAATTTTGTTGTATTCACGATGCTTCCGTCGCTCAGTTCCACGAGATAGTACCCCTTGGTGAGGTCGGAAACATTCACCTTATTTACATTAGATGCTGTTTTAACAACGCGTCCGTCAAGGGTCATAATTGAAATTCGGGCAGTTTCAGTTCCTCTGACCTGTATCTCATCAACTGCGGGATTGGGATACACCGACAACAAGGCTTCTCCAATATTATCCACTGCAGTTGGAGAATAGCCAATATCGATTTGCTCAGTATTTCCTGCTTTTATATGGGCAGTAATCCTTTCTTTATTAGCCTGCCAGACAGCCTTGGCTTTAGGAAACCAATTCAAATCGCCAAGAGGAATGTTTTTTTCTATAGAACCGTTGAGTGTTTCCGGATTGG
>JAVFAG010000062.1:4385-17445 GCA_034002585.1 Paludibacter sp. | reverse complement strand
GCAGTAATTGCTCGGGACTAATAGGTACGGCCATTTCGATATGGTCGATTTCCCATTCAGCCCAGGCACCACGATACATCCACACACGACAGTCTTTCAGAGCTTCCTTGTCCTTCATTTCTTCGAGTGCTGCCAGGGCGGCATTCAGACACACTTTGTGCGTTCCGTGCGGATCGGCAAGGTCGCCTGCCACATATACCTGATGCGGTTGAACCTTTTCAAACAGTTCCATGATGATGTTCACATCTGCTTCGGAGATGGGGCCCTTTTTAACCTGTCCTGTTTCGTAGAAAGGAAGGTCCAGAAAATGTACATTTTCGGGCTTTAGTCCTACAAAACGGCAGGCCGAACGGGCTTCCTCCCGGCGAATCTGGCCCTTTACTTCCAACACTTCACGGGGAACAGTGTCACCATATTGTTGCGGATTCATGAGTAAATCGAGTGTATGATCGAGCTTCTGCACCAGGTTGTTGATATTGCCATCGCAATAATTGCCTGCAATATTCTTCATGGTGGCCACGTAACGCAATGCTTCATCATCGCCTACAGCAATGTTTCCGGAAGTCTGATAAGCTACGTGAACTTCATGACCCTGATCCACCAGTCGCTGGAAGGTCCCTCCCATAGAGATGACATCGTCGTCGGGATGAGGACTAAACACGATAACCCGCTTTGGAAAAGGATTGGCCCGTTCGGGACGGTTGGTATCGTCGGCATTCGGTTTACCCCCCGGCCATCCTGAAATGGTGTGTTGAAGATCGTTGAAAATCCGGATATTTACATCATAAGCCGAACCATGTTTTACCAGTAATTCGTCGAGACCATGCTGATTGTAATCTTTATTGGTAAGTTTGAGAATGGGCTTGCCGGTTTGTTCGCACAACCAAACGATGGCACGACGAATCAATTGACTTGTCCAGTCGCAGGAGCCAACCAGCCAGGGCTGACTCAGACGGGTAAGTAGCTGAGCCGCACTCACATCGAGCACCACACGGGCATTTTTATGCAGTTGAAGCAATGATGCGGGTACATTATCATCGGTTTTTAGTTCAATTACTTTTTTGATAACCGATGCTTTGTGTTCGCCCCATGCCATTAGAATAACCTGACCTGCATCCATAATAGAAGAAAGTCCTACAGTGAAAGCATAGGCCGGTATTTGCTGAGCATTGCTGTAGAAATGTTTCAAATCGCGGCGCGACTCGTTGTCGAGCAACATCAGGCGGGTACGGGAACCAATGTTCGAACCCGGCTCGTTGTAGGCCAGATTACCCACCAGGCCAACGCTTACCAGAACCAGGTCGAGACCACCTAATTGCTTGATTTTGTTTTCGTAATCGAAGCAAAACTGATTCAGATTTTCGTTTTCATCAGGTGTAAGCGTATGAAAATTTTCCTTAAGGATATTTACCTTGTTGATAAGGTATTCTTTTAGCAGCTTCGTGTTGGAATGTGCCTGAGGGTCAGGAACCGGATATAGTTCAGTAATATTAAAAACTATCACATTTTCGAAACTCAGCTTTTCTTTTTTGTGTAAGCGTACCAGTTCGTCGTATACATACAGTGGAGTCGATCCTCCTGAAAGACCGAGCACACAAACTTTGTTTTCAGCTTGTTTTTTCTTTATCAACAAGGCTATTTCTGAAGCAATCTGACGGGATGCGTGATGAGCTTCGTCGTATATTTCAGTTTCTATTTTTTCGTACTGCGACTGTCTGATTTTTTCAATCAGGTCGGCGGGTTTATAGTACTGTTCCGGAATACGTTCCAGGGTGATTTTTGAACTTAAATCGAAGTGCATAATTCTAGTTATTTGATGTGCATTTTTTTACAATATCCTGCATTTGTTGAAATTTCTCTTCCTGTTTCTGTAACAGCCTGAACTGAGCAAGCGAACGCTGCCAGTTGTGTTCGGGATGTGCAACTTTATAATAGGTATCACCATTGAGGTAATCTGCAAAGAACCGAACAGTTTGCATATAGGAAAGCATTTTTGCGCCGAAAGCCAGGTATTCCAGCTCGATGGGAGTCAGAAAAGTGGCTGAAGACAGATAGCCACGTGTATAAGCTTCGAAGATTTCCATGTTCACATCAATATTGTCGAGGTTGGGATCGTCTTCGGCACCTGTATTGGCAGCAGTACGCATAAAATCGCCGAAATCGGAAAGAACAATACCTTCCATCACGGTGTCGAGGTCGACTATGCAACAAGGCTCATCGTTGTCATTGAATAAGAGATTGTTGATTTTAGTATCACAATGATTGATTCGTCCGGGCATTTTTCCTTCACGGTATAATTGCTGAGGCAGGCACATTTCATCAGCCCGGTTCAGCAGTTCATCCACCATCCATTGCGTTTTATCTAACCTTCCTGCTGCGTTCTGACTTACTGCATCTTTCAATTGCTGTACACGGAAGGCTACATTGTGAAAATCGGGAATCGATTCAATCATTTCCTCACGGGGAACATCGACAAGCTGCATTTGAAAATTTCCGAAAGCTACCCCTACTTCGTAGGCCAGTTCAGGGGTTATTTGTTCGTAACTGTGTGTGTTCTTAATGTTTACATACACCCGCCAATAATTGCCCTCAGCATCTTTATGGTACAATTTACCATCCTTTGCAGGAATTACTCTCATAACCCGCTGCTCAATATTGGAAACTCCAGCTTCTGTCAGTTTGGCACGGATATGTTCGGTCACTACCCAAATATTTCGTTGCAAACCCTCCACATCTTTAAAGATATTGTGGTTGATACGCTGTAAAAAATACGATTCATCATCAGGAGTGTTGCCCCAAAGTATAAAAGAATCGTTGATATGTCCGATTTTTAAAGGTTTGATTTCAGCAATTTCATTTTTCAGCTGAAACTGAGAGTAAATTTCTTTCATGTTTAACTACTAACTGTGTTTGTGGTAAAAAAGTTCCAGCAAAGTTACAAAAAATAACGGTCTTGTGCATCAAAATCTGTTTTTATTAGTTCGACTTTTGTTCGAAAAAAGTCTCATTTTGTACACTATCTGCCATTTATCATCAAAACTTTTGTATTTTTGAATCCAATTTGATGTACACGCAGGAAACGACCATGAAAACACACTATACGATTACAGTGCTGCTGATACTGTTTATACAGGCCCTTTCAGCTGCTGATGATGTTTATTTTTCCAAAATTGGTATTGAAGACGGATTGTCACAACTCACTGTCATGTCGATTTACCAGGACGAACTGGGTACGATGTGGTTTGGAACACGGGAAGGTGTAAGCCGTTATGATGGAAATTCGATGGAAATCATTCGTCCTGTTCCCAACGACAGTAATTCATTGCACGGAAGCTTGATACGGTATATTTGCGGTGATAAGTCGGGGTCTGTATATATTCACAGTCAGGGTGGCGTCAACAGGTATGATTTACGGAGTTCCCGGCTTTTTAATGTTCAGTCGGCCAATGTGGATGCAATAGCCTATGGGGCTTCGGGTTTATGGTTGGCCGAAGGTAACCGGCTCTACCTGTATAAAAACAACAAAAAGGAATTGTACCTGGCGTTGGATCCAGTTGATGCACACATTCGCATTTTACGTGAAACCAGTGAAAAACGACTGATCATTGGCACACTGGCTTCGGGTGTATATATTGCTGATCCCAATAAGAAAGTTCGTAAAGTTATTCAGAACATAAGTCAGGTGTCGTCGATATTTGAGGATTCACGACAGAATATTTGGATTGGGAGCTGGTACAATGGATTGTTTCGTATTGAAAAAAATGGTCGAATCCGAAATTATCTTCCCGATAGCTCAAAGCCAGCTAATAGTTTATCATCAACGTTTGTGAGGGCTATTACTCAGGATAATAATGATGTTTTGTGGATAGGCACCCGCAAAGGACTCGACAAACTGTTTATTGATAAACAACAATTCGAACATTATGATGCAGGCAGCGAACGAATGCAACAACTGTCCAACGAGTCGGTTTGGTCCTTGTACAAAGACATTCAGGGAACCGTATGGATTGGAACCTACTTCGGTGGCGTGAATTACTTTAATCCTGAAATTGATTATTTTACTTTTCACGATTTGCGGAAGGGAGTTTTTCTGAATAAAGCTTTTCCGGTAATAAGCGATATTAAAGAAGATGGCCGTGGGGGATTGTTTTTAAGTACTGAAGGAGATGGACTTATCTGGTATCAGCCACAAAAAGGTACCTATGCAAATTACCGGCAAAGCACTACTGGTTTAACGGTCGATAACATTAAAATCAGTTACTTTGATCGAAAAAATGACCTTTTATACATGGGAACCCATCTTGGAGGAATCAGTGTTTTTTCTCCGTCAAAAGGTACATTCAAACGGTATCCGGTGATTAATCAGGGTTTAGAACAATCCAATATCGTGAGGTCAATTTTGCCCTATGAAAATCAATTGATTATTGGAACTTACAACGGTATTTATCTTTTCAATCCTACAAGTGGTACCTTCCGTCTCTTGTCAGAAGAGCTAAATCGCAAAGTGGCTTATGTGGTCGATTTAAAGTTGGATGGTGATGTGCTTTGGATTGGTGGTACAGGATTATGGAAGTATCATTTGAAAACTCAGGATGTGAGGTACTATTCACACCAACCAGGTTCCACAAACAGTTTGAGTAACAACAGTATCATGAAGTTGTTGCTCGATAGCAAGAACAGACTCTGGATTGCGACCAACGGTGGAGGTGTAAACCTGTTTGATAAGAACAAAGAGACTTTTCGCTGTTTTCATTCAGGAAATTCTTCCCTGCGAAACGATTACATAAGTAATTTGATGGAATCCCCCTACGGATATATATTTATGACTACTACGCATGGTTTGACGGTATTGGATACTGAGAGCGGAAAAGCCACCAACTACGACACACAAAACGGATTCCCGCTCAATTCGTTGTACAACGGAGGAATGATAACCACATCAAATGGTCAGATATTTATTGCAGGAATGAATGGGATGGTGTCGTTTAATGAAGAAAATTTAACCATCCCCAACCGACCTTTTACTATCAATTTGGTAAAACTGATACTCAATAACCAGGAAGTAAAACCCAATGATGAGTCAGGTGTTTTAGAATCGGCACTGCCCTTTACCAACTCCATTGTGTTGAATCACAGGCATACGATGGTGAATATTGAATTTGCCACCAATAATTATATTGCCGAGAATCAACCATTTTACCGGTACAGATTAAAAGGCTTTTCGGATCAGTGGACTCAACTTCCACGGGGAACCCACAACCTGAACTTTATGGGTCTTCGTGCCGGTAGTTATGAACTGGTACTGGAGGCCTTTCCGGCAAACGATCCTACTGCAATTGCTATTACAAGTTTGAAAATCAAAGTTTTACCTCCTTTTTATAAAGCCTGGTATGCGTATTTAGTGTATGTTTTGTTGATTGCATTTATCATTTGGCGATATATTCTTTTTGTTCGTTCTAAATTGCTCCTGAAAGCATCGCTGGAATACGAGAAGCGGGAAAAGGAACATATAGAAGAAGTCAATCAATCGAAACTGCGTTTCTTTACCAATATATCGCACGAGTTTCGCACACCCCTGACCCTCATTAGCGGGCAGGTTGATATGCTTTTGCAGATTCAGGGAATACAGCCTGCGGTGTACAATCGTATCCTTAATATTAAAAGAAATAGCCTGAACATGCAAAATCTGATCACCGAATTGCTGGAATTCAGAAAAAGTGAACAGGGGCATTTACAACTAAAGGTAAGTGAGCGCGATTTTATATCTTTTCTGTACGAAATTTACCTTTCGTTTACCGAGTATGCTGCTTACCGTTCGATTCGGTTCGATTTTGCAGGTCAAGAGGAGAAAATCATGCTTTGGTTTGATGCTTCTCAACTGCAGAAAGTGTTTTATAATCTGATATCCAATGCTTTTAAGTATACTCCAAAAGATGGTGCTATAACCATTCGAATAACGGAACTTGCCGACGAAGTGCAGGTGGAAGTAATCGATACTGGTTCAGGGATTGAAGCTTCGGCCATTGATAAAATATTTGATAGGTTCTACCAGGCTGAGAACGGGTTGGCGAGTAATGCGCTTAGTCCGGGAACCGGTATCGGACTAGCCCTGTCGAAAAATATTCTGGAAGTTCATCATGCTACCATAACAGTAAGTAGTAAACTGAATGAGGGTACTGTTTTTCAGGTTAGGTTAAAAAAAGGATCGACACATTTTAGTGATTCAGAAAAAGTTATAGTGGATAACTCTCCCGATGAACTGACCTTAAATTACTTTGAACAGCCCGATCAGGCTTTTATCGATGAGATGAAAGAAACACAGCTTATCAATCGTGAATCAAAGCCCCGGATTCTGATTGTGGAGGATAATGAAGAATTACGCAAGATGCTGGAGCAGCTATTTGAACCTGTATATGAAGTATATACTGCAGCTGATGGAGAGGAAGGACTGGAGAAGACACTGGAACACGAACCAGATCTGGTGCTGAGCGACCTGATGATGCCCCGAATGTCGGGTAGTGAATTATGTTCACGTATCAAAAATAACTTCCAGGTAAGCCATATTCCCGTTGTGTTATTAACTGCTCAAACGGCTGTTGAATATACTATTGAAGGTCTCCGACTCGGGGCCGACGATTACATAACAAAGCCATTTAATGTGAAAACACTGATAACGCGTTGTAACAATCTGATAAATAACCGAAAGATTTTACAGGAGAAGTTTAGCAAGCAAACCGACTTTTCACCACGATTGCTGGCCACCAATCAGCTTGATCGTGAGTTTCTGGAAAAAGCTCAACAGGTAATTGAAGCTCATCTCGACGATAGCGAATTTGATGTACTTGAATTTTCACGCGAAATGGCGCTGGGTCGCACAAAACTATTCTCAAAAATTAAAGGGATTACCGGCAAAACGCCCAATGACTTTATACTTAACGTTCGTTTGAAAAAAGCAGCAACTTATCTTTCGGAGAATCCGGAATATAACGTTTCAGAAATTACCTACATGCTGGGCTTTAGTTCGCCAAAATATTTTGCCAAGTGTTTTAAGGAACATTTTGGGATGTCGCCAACGGAATACAGGAATAGTGTTTAATGATAAATGATAAATGATAAATGATTAATGGAGAGTATTAAATCAATTTACAGAATAGGAAATGGCCCTTCGAGTAGTCACACCATGGGGCCAAAGAAAGCGGCTGAGATATTTAATCTTAAACACAAAGATGCTGTGTCGTTTAAGGTCCATTTGTATGGTAGTCTGGCTGCAACAGGCAAAGGTCACTTTACCGATGTTGCTATTACTGAAGCATTCGTTCCACGTACGGTTGAAATTGTATGGATGCCGGAAATTTACCTTCCTTTGCATCCGAATGCCCTTCGTTTGGAGGCCCTGAACCGGGCAGGTCAGGTGCTCGACGAATGGGTGGTGTACAGTGTAGGTGGTGGAAAAATCATTGACGAAACGACCGATTTACACGAGAAGCAGGTGTACGAACACAATTCCATCACCGACATTCTTAATTGGGTCGATCGCCGTGGTAAAACGTATTGGGAGTATATTCAGGAGCGGGAAGAAAGTGATTTGTGGGATTACCTGAACGAAGTCTGGAAAGCGATGCAACGTTCGGTGAAGGAAGGACTGGAAAACGATGGTGTTCTTCCGGGTGGTTTAAACCTTCGTCGCAAAGCTGCTTCCTATTGGATCAAGGCAAAGAGTTACAAGGTGAGTCTAAAGAACCGCTGTTTAATTATGTCGTATGCACTCGCAGTTTCGGAACAAAATGCCAGTGGCGGAGTGGTGGTGACGGCTCCAACCTGTGGAGCAGCTGGTGTGTTACCAGCGATATTGTATCACATGAAGACCTATCATGAATTTTCGGATAAGAATATTCTACAGGCTTTGGCTACAGCCGGATTATTTGGAAATATAACCCGTAAGAATGCCTCGATTTCAGGTGCTGAAGTAGGTTGTCAGGGTGAAGTTGGGACCGCATGTGCCATGGCAGCTGCCGCAGCAAATCAGATGTTTGGTGGTTCGCCCCAGCAAATTGAATATGCTGCCGAAATGGGACTGGAACATCACCTGGGCCTCACCTGCGATCCGGTATGCGGATTGGTGCAGATTCCCTGCATTGAACGTAACTCCTTCGGTGCATTACGTGCTCTGGATGCCAATATGGCGGCAATGTTGTCGGATGGAAAACACATCATTAGCTTTGATAAAGTGGTAGAAACCATGCGAACAACCGGTCAGGATTTGCCGAGTTTATACAAAGAAACTGCCATGGGCGGATTGGCCCGATTCAGCAAGGTGTTGGGCGAAATGTGTTGAAAATTGATAGTTCTGAACGATTTTACCCTGTTTTGCGGTAAATTTGGAACCTTCTTACGATAGATTGTCTGTACTTTTACCGGCATAATCTATCGTAATTTTTTTCCATGAATACAAAATCAATTTTCCTCTTTTTCTGTTTAATTAGTTTCATGTCTGTGAATGCTTCGGTGGAACGAAATATGTTGTCGACCGGTCGTTCCGCAACTATGCTATCTGAACTGCTGCTTACATCCGGAGATTGGGTTCCCTATCCCTCTTATTCCAACAGGGCCGGATGGGATGTTCTTTTAGGCGACCGCAAAGCAAACCTCGTTAAAAATGGAGAGAGCAGGCTGGATTATACCTGGAAGGTAATTCCGGCTACTGCGTATCTTGAGTACGAACGCTCGGGTAACCGAAATATCATGCAGGACCCGAATTCCGATAACAACGAAGCCCTGGCTGATTTGCTGATGGCGGAGTTAGCCGAAGGTAAAGGTCGCTTTTTGGATCAGATTATAAACGGCGTATTTTATAACTGTGAACGTACTTCCTGGGTATTGTCGGCACATTTGCCACTTCAGCTTTCAACGCGCACACTTCCCGATCATACTGATTCAGTGATTGATCTTGGTTCGGGTGAGCTGGGGGCAATGCTGGCCTGGACTTACTTTTTCTTCAACCGGGAATTCGACAGGGTTAATCCCATCATTTCAAAACGACTTTATAAAGAATTGTACGATAAAATAATTATCCCTTATCGTACGATTGATCGCTACTGGTGGATGGCCTTTGTTCCCCGTGAAGATGGAATGGTAAACAACTGGAATCCCTGGACAAACTTTAATTGTCTGCAGGTGATAGCTTTGCTGGAAAATGATAAGGTTCAAATGGGTAAGGATGTGTATCGCAGTATGGTATCGGTGGACAAATTTATCAACTATGTTAATTTTGATGGTGCATGCGAAGAAGGTCCATCGTACTGGAGTCATGCAGCTGGCAAACTATACGACTATCTCGAACTGGTGAAAATGATAACCAACGGACAGGTAAATCTGTTTGGTGAGCAGATAATTCGAAATATGGGTGAGTATATAAGCAGAAGTTATATTGGTAACGGATGGGTAGTGAATTTTGCAGATGCATCGGCTCAGTTTTCCACAAGTGGTGGTTTGGTTTATCGTTACGGTAAAGCAGTTAACAGTAAAGAGATGATGCAGTTCGGAGCTTACCTGGATCAGCGCAATCAATCACTAATACCGTCAGGTACCGATTTGTTTCGTACCCTCGAATCGCTGCGTTATTACGACGAACTAATGGCTACAAACGCTGTACACAGACCTGCTCCGGTCACCACGTATCCCGAAACTCAGTTTTACTACTTTTCAGATGAAGCGACTGGATTTCTGGCCGTAAAAGGAGGTTATAATGCCGAAAGTCACAATCACAACGATGCCGGTACATTTTCGTTGTGGGTGGATAAACTACCACTGTTTATCGATGCAGGTGTAGGTACCTATACCCGTCAGACTTTTGGACCAGAACGGTATACCATTTGGACGATGCGCAGTGCTTTTCACAATTTGCCATCGATAAATGGAAAAGAACAGGTGTTTGGCAAGCAATACAAAGCAACTTCTATCAAGGTAAATGAATCGAAAAAAAGTGTTTCGATGGAGTTGGCCGGGGCTTATCCTGCAGAAACAAGTGTAAAAAGCTGGAACAGGGGGTATCAACTTTCAAAAGGCAAGCTTGTAATTACCGACAAATTTCTATTGAATGAATGGAAAGCACCGCATCAGCTACATTTCATGGTTTGGGGCCATATCGAACAGAAACCCGGAAAAATTAGTATACATACAAAAGATAAAAAAGCGCAGTTACTTTACGATGCCGGGAACTACGATTATCAGCTTGAAACTATTGAATTAACTGACCCCAGACTCTCCAGGGTATGGGGAAATGAAATCTATCGGATAACCCTTACTAATAAATCGAAAAAAAGACAATCAACTTCACATATTACCATTTTATATTAAAAACCATGTTAGCTAAAAGATCAGTAGTAATAACCAGCTCTGCTGCACTCACAGCTGTGATGCATGCAGCCAGTCCCGAGCGTCCGAATATTGTGTACGTTTTTCCCGATCAGATGCGCAATCACGCAATGGAATTCTGGAACGATGAGGATTTCAGCAGGCATGTGAAATTTAAAGCCGATCCGGTATATACACCAACACTGAATCGCTTTGCCCGTGAAGCAGTTGTGTTGACGTCGGCGCACAGTAGTTGCCCGCTGAGCAGTCCGCACCGTGGTATGATGCTTACCGGAATGTATCCGGATGGAAGTGGAGTGCCGTTGAATTGTAATGCGACACGCCCAATTAGTAATCTCCGTCAGGATGCCATAACGATAAGCGATGTATTATCTCAGCAGGGATACGATTGCGCATATATTGGAAAGCTGCATGTGGACTATCCTACTAAGAATAATCCCCAGAAACCGGGTCATTACGTGAGCGATCGCACTCCCGAATGGGATGCCTATACACCCAAAGAGCGCCGGCATGGGTTTAATTTCTGGTATTCATACGGCACTTTTGATGTTCACAAAGAACCGCATTATTGGGATACCGATGGTAACCGGCACGACATTCGCGAATGGTCGCCTAAGCACGAAGCTGATGTAGCCATCGATTACCTGAAAAACAAGCGTGATGCTTCAAAACCATTCTTTATGGTGGTCAGTATGAATCCTCCTCATAGTCCCTATTATTCGCTGGATGATGTGGAGGAGCAGGATTTCAATTTGTACAAGGATAAAGCTCTTTCGGAATTACTTATTCGGCCCAATGTAAAGGCTTCACTAGCTAAAAAACAAAAAAGTGCACCATACTATTTTGCATCAGTGACAGGTGTCGATCGCGAGTTTGGACGTATATTGAATGCTTTAAAGGAGTTGGGGCTTGACGAAAACACTATTGTTGTATTTACTTCCGATCATGGCGAAACCATGGGAAGTCATTTGGAAGATCCCAAAAATTCACCTTACACAGAGTCATTTAATGTTCCTTTCATGATCCGATATCCTTCAAAGTTAACACCACATGTCAATCCGGTTTTGCTTGGAACCCCCGATATTATGCCCACTTTGCTTTCGATAGCCGGACTGAAACACTCTATTCCGGCAGCGGTTCAGGGCACCGATATAGCTCCATGGATTACCAACGGAAAGATAGATAAGAATGCTCCAACAGGAGTGTTGTATATTCGGAATGTGGATGGTCAAAAGGACAAGGAAGGCAGGGTGACCAGTTATTTTGCTGTTGCAAGAGGTATAAAAACCGATCGCTATACTCTTGCTATAACTATTGGCCGGGATCATCTGGTAAAAGAAATTCTTATGTTTGATGACAAAAACGATCCCTACCAGCTTACTAATCTGTCAGATAAAAAAGTGATAAATAGTCTGGTTAAACAAATGAAACCATTGCTGCAAAAGGCCAATGATCCCTGGATTCGTGAAGGAATATACGATAAGGTTGTAAAACAGCTTGTTAAAAAATAGGCAGCGGACAATTTCGGGTGTAAAGCGTATGATTTTTAACCCCCTCAGAATCGGTATGCACTACATTTGCATCGATTATCAACACAATGTATTATTCAAATTTAATGCTGTTATGAAAAAAATTACATTTATTTTAGTGATGGTTCTTACTGTAGGTATCAGTAATGCCACTTTTTATGTTACTCCAACCGGAACCGGTGATGGTTCATCGTGGGCAACCGCCCTGGGAAGTATTCAGGCTGCTATAGATGCTGCCGCTGCCGAGTTTAATACTTCAGCCACTGCACAGGAAGTGTGGGTAGCTTCAGGTACTTACTCTACGGCCACTGCTGCACTTATTATGAAAGCAGGCGTAAACCTGTACGGTGGATTTGCCGGAACAGAAACCACAAAAGAACAGCGCGTAAAAGGTACAAATCCATGGGATTATACAAATGCTACTATCCTGAATGGTGGAAATGCCAAACGTTGTATCGAAGTAAGTGCGAACTTCACCAGTGTTTATGTTATAGACGGTTTTACAATTACAAATGGTAATGGTCAGGGCTTACAATTAAATAACAGCGGTGGTGGTTTGGTACTACGTGCCAACCTGAAACTGCAAAATAGCATTGTAACAGGAAACACAACTTCCGGAAATGGTGGAGGTGTTAATATGGTAGGTGGAATTGTTTCGAATTGCTGGATATACAACAATGTATCAACTTCCGGTACAATTACAGCTGGTGGTGGTGTTTACTCTGCACCTGCAACCGGTTTTACCTCAACTATTGAACAGTCGGTCATCGAACGTAATACCAATGGAGGTATACGTGCTCAGGCTGCAGGTTCAACCTATATTGACAGGAACATCATCCGCAACAATACTTCAACGGGTAACGGTGCTTCTATTTATCTTAATAATCCAACTGTTTGTGAGATTACCAATAATCTTATTACTAATAATTCAGGTACAAACAATATTTATCTCAATAAAGGTAAATTGATTAATAACACGGTTGTAAACAACGAAGGTGGAATTTACCTGGCATCGGCAACCAATGTTTCTGAAGTGTATAACAATATAATTGTTGGAAATGTAGTGAAAGCAACTACCACGCCTACAAGTGTCAGTGTTGTAACCGGCTATCCAGGCGGTAAGGTAAAATACAATGCCACCTGGCCTAGCATTGCTT
>JAVFAG010000062.1:0-4285 GCA_034002585.1 Paludibacter sp. | reverse complement strand
AGTGCAATTGCGAATGATTTTATCCGGTACCCGAAACAGAGTTCGTCTATTTTTGTACCGTTAACATCAACACAAATGCTGAAGAAAAATATCAACCCAATAAAATTATAAAATAGCATGAAAAAAGTAGTTTTACTTCTTGTTCTCGGCCTTTCGATGCTTTCGTTTGCCGAATCTCACAACGGAGTCGTATATGTTAAACCCGGTGCTACCGGAACGGGTGCTTCCTGGTCGGATGCACTGGGCGACATTCAGGCTGCCATCACCCTGGCACGTACCGAAAATCCTTCAGCACGAAAGGATGTTTGGGTTGCCGCTGGAGAATTTACCATTACAACTGCCATTTCCATTAACGATAGTGTGAATGTGTACGGAAGTTTTGCCGGAACTGAAACAGCAGTTTCGCAACGTGCCCGTGTTGAAAACGGAAATCCCTGGGATTTCAGTAATCCTACAATTATACGGGCCAGCGGTTCACGTGTTGTACAGGCAGGTGGACACCTGGATATGGAAACTGTATTTGATGGTTTTATACTTACCGGAGGAAACGGAGCCGGATCGGTCTTAGCCGGATCGGGAGGTGCAGCAGTAGCGCGTGGCAAAGTGGTCTATCAGAATCTAATCGTTCGTGCCAATACCACGACAGGTACGGGTTCCGGAGCCGGAATCATTATGACCGGCGGTACAGTACGGTTTTGTTTAATTGAAAATAATGTACATACAACTGCCGGAAACGGTGGAGGAGGCATTTTTTCGAATCCTCCTGCAGGATATCCATCGTATATTGAACATAACGTAGTGCGTAATAATTCTTCAAATTTTCGTGGTGCAGGAATAGGTGTTCAGGGATCAGAAATGACCTATATTTCCAACAATCGTATCTACAATAATACTGCTGCCGATGGAACAACTTTCAAGCCGGGGGCAGGTATTTACAGTAACAGTGCAAATAACCGAATAATCAATAATTTAATTTATAACAATACGGGAGGAACTGCAGTGTATTACAACGGAGGTAACTTCTTTAATAATACAGTGGTGAAAAATGTAGGTGGAATGTACCTTGCCGGCAATACAATCAATGTAAGTAATAACGTTGTTTGGGCCTGTGCTACTGATGTTACGGGAGCAACTGCTACAAGTATTACAGGTGCTGCAAATGCAACCTGGGTTGTATCGAACAATGCGACCTATAATCCTATGCCAACCGATAAAAGCTGGACGCTCGCCGATAATATTCAATTATCTTCCAATGTATCGAATGGTGATGTGGTTGAGCCGGCTCCGGGCACTGTTGGCAGTGGACCGAAATTTAGAAAAGTTACTTCCTTTTTAGGGGTTGCTTTGGATGATGCGCAGAAGGCTAATCTTGATAGTGCAAACTGGGATTTGAATAGTACTTCACCACTTGTAAACATGGGTAAAGTAGTAGAAACCGTTGTGGTTGATTTTGCCGGTCTGAACCGTCCGCAGGGATTCCCCGTTGCTGAAGCCAAATACGATATCGGTGCATATGAATTGCCTTACTTTACAGTTGTTGCCGGTGAAAGTGCATCTGCACAGGGCCAGATTTATAGTGCACTTGGTGAACTTCTTCCCGAGAATTATTCGCAGGGATATGCCCGCGATGCGCTACTCGAATTATTCTTCCTGCCTCTTACTACCAACGAAATCGCCCGTGCGTACTATACGGTTTCTACCGATGGAGGGCTCACGTTCACTGGTCGTGAAGTTGATTTCAAAAGCGAAATCGATAAAGATGGTTTCTGGAGAACACATGTAAAGGAATCGTTTAAAGTAAGTGTGGTTTGGGTAGGTAATACAGCTGTTTCAAATCTTTTCGACAAAGGTATTCGTTGTTCCGGCTTAAATGGACAAATTCAGGTGTCAGGTGTGAAAACCGGTGAACAGGTAGAAGTGTTTTCTCTGTCGGGTGTTCGTGTAGCGAACCTTAGCGCTGCATCGTCGGAAATTGCTATCGAAACAGTACCCGGAGCATACATAGTTCGTGTAGCTGCCGGTGTTCAGAAAGTTATTGTACATTAATACACTTCAATAAGCTCTAATGCGACAAGTCATGTTTAAAAAGTTTGTAACGCTGATGCTGGTCCTGATTTCGTCAGGACTGGCAGCTCAGCTGAATATTACCGGAACAGTAGTGGATAATGCCGGTGAATCGCTTCCCGGTGTAAATATTGTCCTAAAAGGTCTGGACAAAGGTACGATTACCGATATCGATGGAAAATTTGGAATCAGCGTACCCAATGCGAATACAGTTTTAGTGTTTTCGTACCTCGGTTATCAGACAGTTGAGTTAAAGGTCGATCGTACCAAGCCGATGAATGTTATTCTGAAGGAAGAAACCAAGGCTCTCAATGAAGTGATGGTGATTGGTTATCAGGATGTTCGGAAACGTGACCTTACCGGCTCTGTGGCCAAAGCCAATATCGACGATATGCTGAAGGCTCCGGTTTCCAGTTTTGATCAGGCACTTGCCGGACGTATAGCAGGGGTGAATGTAAGTTCATCGGAAGGTACACCCGGGGGCGTGATGAAAATTGTAATCCGTGGAAACAACTCGCTTACGCAGGACAACTCTCCGTTGTTTATCATTGATGGTTTTCCTGTCGAAGATCCTGCAGCTGGTAGCTCGGTGAATCCAAACGATATTGAATCGATTGACGTACTGAAAGATGCATCTGCAACTGCAATTTACGGGGCCCGGGGAGCGAATGGGGTTATCATCATCACAACTAAAAAGGGAAGTATTGGTACCCCTCAGATTAGCTACGATGGTTCAGCCGGTGTTCAGCAGATTACCCGCACCATCCCTATGATGGATGCCTATGAATTTGTACGCATGCAGCAGGAAATATGGACACCCGAACAGATGTCCGGTGACTTTGGTTATTTTAAAACCTACGAAGGAAAAACCTACACACTGGAAGATTATCGGGGTGTGCCTGAATATAACTGGCAGGATTTGATTTTCAGGGATGCTTTCCAACAAAATCACAGCTTGTCGCTCACCGGTGGAACTGCCGGCAACCGCTACAATGCATCGTTCTCGTATTATGATCAGGATGGGGTAGTGCTGGCCTCAAATTACAACCGTATTCAGGGTCGATTGGGTGCTACCATTAAAAAAGGAAAAGTAAATATCAATCTTACTACCAACTATTCGCGTTCGACACAAACGGGTAGCTCACCTTCTCAGTCGTCGTTCAGTGGTATGAATAACTTGTTTTACAGCGTTTGGGGCTATCGTCCGGTGACACAACCCGGTGTTCCATTAACTTCATTGCTCAATAATACTGTCGACGATGGAGTGGATCAAACCAACGACTATCGCTTCAACCCTATTCTTTCGCTGAATAATGAATACCGCAAAAGCATCACTTCCTATACCCAGTACAACGGCTTCCTTGAATACGAAATTTCCAAAGGTCTTAAGCTCAAAGTGTCGGGAGGATATACCCTTGACAACCGTCGCGGAGAAAATTTCAACAATTCCAAAACCCGATACGGGTCGCCGGTTTCCAACGATAAAGTGAATGCAACCCTTTCAACTTCGGAACGTAAAACCTGGTTGAATGAAAATATTCTTACCTATCAGGTGAATTATGATCGCAAGCATTTTATCAATGCTTTAGCAGGTATTACAATGCAGGAATCAATGTATGATTACTACAGCATGAAGACAATCAACATTCCAAACGAATCGCTGGGAATGGCCGGAATGAGTCAGGGTACACCTAACGACATTAACTCGTCGAAATCGAGCTGGGGAATGTTGTCGTACCTTGCCCGTTTAAACTACAATTATCTCTCGAAATACTATCTTACTGCTTCGTTCCGTGCTGATGCTTCGTCGAAGTTTGCCCGCCAGAACCGCTATGGTTATTTCCCATCGGCTTCGCTGGCCTGGAATTTCACCGAGGAAAATTTCATGAAGGAAAATGCCTTTTGGGTGGAAAATGGAAAGCTCCGTTTGAGTTGGGGTGAAACCGGAAACAACCGTGTGGGTGAATACGATACCTATGCCCAAATTATGATGTTGCAGGGATCGCAGGGTAATTTCAGCAACATCAACGACGTAGTTCATGGAATCTATCCTTTTAATGATAATGTAAGTAATGTTGGTGCAATTCCTTACGGTTTACCCAACAAGGATTTAAAGTGGGAAACTACTACACAGACCAACATTGGTTTAGATGTCTCATTTTTGAAAGAACGTTTGAGCGTTACAGTCGACTGGTACAATAAAATAACATCCGATTTGTTG
>JAVFAG010000061.1:0-17618 GCA_034002585.1 Paludibacter sp. | reverse complement strand
TATCCTTCCTACCTCAACTGGAACATGGTGCGCGGCTCGAGAACCGACATCAGCACCGGCATTTGGTACCGAACACGCAACGAAGGAGGCGAGATGGTTTTCGACACTTACAATGGCCTTTCAGGTACAAGCCTGGGGAAAAAAGGAGCGGTAAATCAATACCTTCCTCCCATGCAGGCGTTCTGGGTAAGAGTTCTGAACGATGGAGTTACCGGCAATCCGGTTCAACGAACTTTGCAACTCAATTTTACAAATGAAATGCGCTCGCATCAGAATCAGGCTTTACCTGCCAATCAACTGCGGGCTCCGGCAAGCACAGGTGTGGGAACACTTCGCTTAGAACTGTCCAATAACATCCATCGTGACGAAGCTCTGATTTTGGTCTATCAGGATGCCCTGAATGGAATCGACAAGTATGATGCTCCCAAATTCTCCAACAACAACACCAATATTCCGGAAATTTTCACGGTCATCGATAGCGAGGAGCTGACAATCAACACTCTGAAGTCCATTCCCTACAATTCGACCCTGAACCTTGGAGTTCGACCGGGCAAAAGCGGACAATTCACTATTTCGGCTACTGAAGTTCAGTTCCCCGATACTCAGGTCGATTTGATACTGAAAGATAATGTTACAAGCACTGAAACAGAACTGTACGAAGGCGCTTCGTACACCTTCAGTTCCGACAATACAGTTAGTACCGACCGGTTCAGCATTCTGTTTAAATCAACCGGTAGTATTACCATTGAGGAAGAAAATCAGACAGGCTCCATCTCTGTGTCTGTCAATGCAAACCGGCAGTTGGTTGTCACCACCGCCAAAGCGTTATCGCCATCGGCCACCGTCACGGTGTACAATACACTGGGGCAGAAAATCCTGACCCGGGCTCTCACAGGCACCATTACCCCTGTCAGCATTTCATTGGACAATGGTGTTTACCTGCTGATAGTGGACGATGCAGGCAAACAGACTTCACTGAAGGCCATTCTAAATTAAATATATTCATTTAAAAGATTACACAGTATGCAAACTATAAAATTGAAATACCTTTCGCCCCTGATTGAGCAAATAAGCTTAGACCGGGAAATATCGTTGATTTTAGAGTCACCAACGCCCAACGAGGAACCAACTGATTGGGTGAGAAATGTTGAACCGTTCAGAACTGATCCTCTTCAGGATTTTAAAGCATAACGACGAAAAAGAATGATTAAAAAAACAGTTTTTACCGTATTCTTCCTTTTTGTTGGGATAGTAACGCAGGCAACCGTAGTGAGTAGCTATGGATTCGAATCGGGGACTCTGAGCGGTTGGAATGTGCTGAACCAGGGCGGAGGAGTGAGTGTAAGCCAGGAAGATAAATACAGTGGTGTGTACGCAGTAAAAATGGTAGCCGCAGCTTCGAGCCAGGACTACTGGAATGTACAACTCGAAACACCGCAGATAGCTACTGTTGCATATCATACCTATAGAATTAGTTTTTGGGCCAGAGCAGTGGGTGGAGGTGGAATTATTCGCCTCTCCACCGCCACTGCCAATCAACTCCGGTCGGCTACCGGTAACGAGGACAGGCAATATCTTCCCGAATTAAGTATTGGAGACAGC
Organism: Paludibacter sp.; assembly: GCA_034002585.1. Taxonomy (GTDB): domain Bacteria; phylum Bacteroidota; class Bacteroidia; order Bacteroidales; family Paludibacteraceae; genus Paludibacter. Next base: position 16,016 of record JAVFAG010000061.1, on the reverse strand, counting down.
TGGACTAAATACACCTACGAAACCGTGTATGGAAGTGCTTTGGTAGCCGTTGGGGGTATTCTTCAGCTCCGCTTTGATGCCGGGAAAGTGGCCAATAAAACCTATTTTTTAGATGATATTACAATCGAAGATTTATCGCCCGATATGGAGCCCGGTGAGGGTACAACGCCGATGGCAAAAAATCATGCAAAATTCCTGGGCAACATCATCCCCAACAACGTACCTGCTTCGTTCGACACTTACTGGAATCAGGTAACACCCGAAAATTCCGGGAAATGGGGCTCGGTGGAAGGCACGCGAAACGTGATGAACTGGACTGCGCACGACAGAGCTTACAATCACGCTAAAAATAAAGGATATAAGTTTAAGTATCATACGCTGGTGTGGGGAAGCCAGGAACCATCGTGGCTGAAAAACCTAACCGCGGCCAATCAGAAAAAAGAACTGGAAGAATTTATGCAGGCGGTAGCAACGCGCTATCCGAATCTTGATTATATCGATGTGGTAAATGAGGCTCTACATGCTCCGTCGACTATGAGAAATGCCATAGGTGGTGATGGAGCAACAGGCTGGGACTGGGTGGTGTGGTCGTTCAGGAAAGCCCGCGAGCTGTTTCCGAATGCCAAACTGCATATCAATGATTATGGAATTATCAGCGATCCTCCAAAAGCGCGCAGGTACGTCGATATTATAAACATCCTGAAACAGGAAAATCTGATTGATGGTATTGGCATTCAGTGTCATGAATTCAATATGAATACGGTCTCTGTAAATACGATGCGATCGGTGCTGAGCATTTTGGCTGCCACAGGATTGCCCATTCATGTATCCGAACTGGATATCACAGGTGCACCCAATATCAGCGAAGAAAATCAGTATCAGCTATATATGGCCAAGTTTCCGGTGCTGTGGGAGCACGAATCGGTCATTGGTATTACCCTGTGGGGATACATTACCGGCACCACCTGGATTTCCGGAACCGGTATTGTTGAAGCTGATGGAAGAGAGCGCAAGGCGATGGTCTGGCTGAAAAACTACCTCGCTTCGGAAGCGAGTAAAGTGCCGAATAAATTTGAAAATGCCACATCTGTCAGTGAGGTTGCGTTGGACAAGTCAGTTGATGTCGAGATCTTCCCCAATCCGACCACCAGTTTTCTGAATATCCGTGGAACAAATGTGTTGGATGTCGAAATCTTTGATAGTACCGGCAAGCGTATTTATTCCGGATTTTCGAACGGCGGGGTTGATGTGAGTCAACTTGAAAAAGGGCTTTACATGCTGAGAATCAACACCTCCAATGAGGCTATCATCAAAAGGTTTGTAAAACAATAACCATTACCAGAATTCATCAACCAATGCTACTACACAACTACATGAAACCGGTTTTCATCATTTTAATGGTGCTAACCCTTCATGTAGCTAGTGCCGAAGATGGAAGCCGATTGTGGCTACGCGCCGACAGCACCACGGGAGCAATAGTTGATGCTAATACTGATGGCGCAACGGTAGCAATTGCACTGGATGAGTTAAAAACGCAATGGAAAGGAGCTCCGGTGAAACTGCGTGTCAGAAAACTTTTCAAATTCTGCTTCAAAAGCAATGATTCCTACCGAATCAGGGGAAACAACCGTCGCGGATACGTGCTTTCTGCCCGTAGCGAAACAGGTTTGCTCTACGCCTCCTATCATTTGTTGCGATTGCAGGAAACCAATCAGCTTACTCAAAAAGTAGCTGTAAAAGAAACACCCAACTACGATTTGCGCATTCTCAACCACTGGGATAACCTGAACGGGACAATCGAACGCGGATATGCCGGTCGGTCGTTGTGGCAATGGGACGAGCTTCCTGAAATTGTGTCGCCCCGCTACCGTGAATATGCCCGCGCCAATGCTTCGGTGGGTATCAACGGCACGGTGTTGAACAATGTAAACGCTTCGCCGGAAATCCTGAAACCGGATTATCTGAAAAAAGTGAAAGTGATCGCTGATATTTTTCGCCCTTATGGATTGAAAGTGTATCTCTCGGTGAATTTCTCGTCGCCGAAGCTTATTGGCGGACTATCCGATTCCGACCCGTTGAATCATGAGGTGAAGGAATGGTGGAAAAATAAAACCACAGAAATATATCAGCTTATTCCCGATTTCGGAGGTTTTTTGGTAAAAGCCAATTCCGAAGGACAACCTGGTCCTCAGGATTACGGTCGCACCCATGCCGATGGGGCCAATATGCTGGCGGATGCATTGAAACCGCATAAAGGAATAGTGATGTGGCGGGCTTTCGTGTACAATCCATCAACAGAAGATCGTGCCAAACAGGCCTACAATGAATTTATGCCGCTCGATGGCGAATTTCGGGATAATGTGATTATTCAGGTAAAAAACGGCCCAATCGACTTTCAGCCCCGCGAACCTTTCAGTCCGTTGTTTGGTGCTATGCAAAAAACGGCTATCATGCCTGAGTTGCAAATTACGCAGGAGTACCTCGGTTTCTCGAATCATTTGGTTTATCTTGCAACACAATGGAAAGAGTTTCTCGAAAGTGACACCTATTGCAAGGGCAAAGGCTCGACGGTGGCCATGGCTACTGACAGAACGCTTTTCAAACACAAGGTTTCGGCTATTGCCGGAGTCGCCAACACCGGGCTGGACACCAACTGGACCGGTCATCATTTTGCTCAGGCCAACTGGCATGCCTTCGGGCGACTGGCCTGGAACCATGAGCTTTCGGCGGAAGAAATCGCTGATGAGTGGTTGAAGCTGACTTTCACTACCGACAAAGGCTTTGTAGATCCGGTGAAAGCTATCATGCTGAGTTCGCACGAAACAGCGGTGAACTATATGATGCCACTCGGACTGCATCACCTTTTTGCCTGGGATCATCATTATGGACCAGAGCCCTGGTGCGCTATCGACGGGGCGCGACCCGACTGGTTACCGCGCTATTATCATCAGGCCAGTGAATTTGGAATAGGATTTAACAGAACCGAAACAGGCAGCAATGCCGTGGAGCAATATTTCTCACCTTTAAGTGAGCAATTCAACGCTATCGAAAGCTGTCCGGAAAAATTCCTGCTCTGGTTCCATCATGTGCCCTGGAATTACAAAATGAAAAGAGGACTGATTTTCTGGGATGAACTCTGCCATCACTACGAAAAAGGAGTAAAAAGTGTTGGCAACTATCAGCAACAGTGGGAAAACATAGAGCCATTGATTGACAAAAATCGTTTTCAACAGGTGAAAGCCCGGTTAGAGATACAAAAATCCGATGCCATTTGGTGGAAAGATGCGTGCCTGCTCTATTTTCAAACTTTTTCTAATCTACCTTTGCCCGATGATATTGAACCTCCTGTACATCGGTTGGAAGATTTGATAAACATACAATTGGATTTAAAACATCATAATTAGCAATTTATTACTTTACTATCATGAATATTAAATTTCTCTTCTTCTCGTTCCTGTTCGTATTAATTTCTGTAAGTACAACAGCAAATCCTGTTACCATTGAAGCTGAATCAATGACGCTCAGTGGTTCCTATGCCGGACAAATCACAAGCCCATTTGCGGGCATTGCCTTGTATGCCAACAACGACCGGGGTACCATCAGCACTCAATTTCCTTTAGGTCCGGGAATATACACAGTCAGTGTGCGTGGAGCTTCCAATAATTCAAGTGCAGCAGGAGTATCGTTGTATATAAATGGTACACGTGTACGAACTTTCACTTTTTATGGCACCAGTCCAACTGTTCTTGATGCTGAATTAAAACTTGCAGCATTGAATACAGGTGCCAACACCATTGCCCTTGTACTCGAAACCGACAATGGCAGCAGCGATACTTTTATTGATAAAATTACCTTTACATACCTCGGACCGATTGTAGAAAAAGACCCACCGGTACTGCCCGAAGAAGGGGCTTATTATACAGGAGTTTACAGGAATATGTTAAAAGAAGGCGGATATACCGATGTACAAATCAGTCAGAAACTGAATTCTCTTTGGAATCAGCTATTTTACGGAGATGCGACCAATCAGTCGGTGTATTATCCTGTTGGAACGGATGAAGCATACATTCTGGATACCGGCAATGACGATGTTCGTTCGGAAGGCATGTCGTACGGCATGATGATTTGTGTGCAAATGAACAAACAGGAAGAATTCAACAAGTTGTGGAAGTGGAGTAAAAACTACATGCAGCACAAGACAGGTGCCCGGAAAGGCTATTTTGCCTGGCAGGTAAACAAAAACGGCACCATTAGGGATGCAAATTCGGCTTCCGATGGCGAGGAGTATTTCATCATGGCACTCATGTTTGCATCAGGGCGATGGGGCGATGGAGACGGAATATTTAATTACTGGAAAGAAGCGAAGGACCTGCTGGAAATATGCATGAGTAAAGAGAATCCGATTACCGAATCGATTACGAATTTATTCAATTCGACACATAAGCAAGTGGTTTTCACACCCTTTGCACAAGCAGCAACTTTCACAAACCCCTCCTATCACCTACCCTCGTTCTACGAATTATGGGGGAAATGGGTGAGAAAAAACCGCAGTTTCTGGAAAGAACTGGCTGCAACAAGCCGGGGAATGTTTCCAAAATTTGCTCACCCAACTACCGGTTTAGTACCCGATTATGCCACTTTCGATGGCACTCCAACCGGTGGCAGTCATGCCGAATTCCGTTACGACGCCTGGCGGTTCATTATGAATGTAGCCATGGATTATGCCTGGTTTAAGGCCGACGATACCCAGGTTAATCTGGTAAACCGAATGCATAATTTCTTTCAGAGCAAAGGAGTGGAGTCGTATGGTTCTGAATATACACTCGCAGGAAATCAACTCAACCCCGATCATTCGCCCGGATTAATTGCCTGCAATGCAACCGGAACGTTGGCCAGTAATCAGCGGGTGGCCTGGGAGTTTATCGACGATTTTTTCAAAGTAGCCATTCCTACTGGCCGATACCGCTATTACGACGGTTTACTTTACTACATGAATTACCTTCACCTCTCGGGAAATTACAGGATTTATACTCCGGCCTTAGTTGAACTCACTGACGATCCCGACCCTGATCCCGACCCCGTGGATGGTTATTATGTGATTGATTCATTTAACCACAAAGAAACCGGTACCTCGCTGGATATGTACAAGAAAAATGGTGCTTCTACAGGCACAGCACTGGTGGCTGTTAGTCCGACCAACGCATCTGAAAAAGCAGCACATGTACTTACAGCCAACTGGGACGAATACATTCGTTTCAATGCTACCTTGCCTACAGGCAAACAAGTATCGGATTACAGTAATGTGGAATTCGACATTTATTACAATTCGGCAGCTGCAGGAAGCGATAATGGATACAAGGAATTACAGGTTTTTCTCGATAATGTCAGAATTTTAAACGAACAAACCGGTAGCGCCACAGGTTCCAATCACAATGTTTGGCACAACAGATCGATTGAATTAACAAACGGAGGTTCAGCGAACACCCTGAGTTTATACCTGGGAATCCGATCCAACAAAGCGAATTATTTTGTTGATAATGTAAGGTTGAAAGATACTCAGACAGGCAATACAGTTGAACTGAATAATCAAAACAACATTATTAGTGTCGTAAATAATGAGATACGCATTCTAAACGGAGATCAGGTTTATATCAGCCTGTACGATGCAGGTGGTAAAAAAATACTGGAAACTTACAGCAATTCCACCACCGATATTTCTTCACTTACTTCGGGAGTATACGTTGCACGGGTAATCTATCGGGATAAAGTAAGCCATTTCAAGTTTATAAGATAATGGGAAAGACGGTCGATTTTTCATCAAAACGGCAGGATGTGTTTCATTTAGCAAAAAAGATGTTACTTTTTAACGTATCGTGTAACCAGCTGAAAAAACGATGTAACAAATACTACATGCTTTGACATTACGAATCACTAATTTTGATGCGGATAATTTCAGGAAAACATTAATCAATAAAATAAATAGAATAGTATGAAAAAACAATTACTTCTCCTTACAGCTATCATGGTATTGCTTGGGAATACAGTGAAGGCAGATTTCGTAATCGATAATTTCGATGCAAAAACAATTGGTGCGGCATTACAGATGAAAGCATGGTACGCCACTGATGGCAACGCTACTGTGGCCGCCGATCCTGTAAATGCAGCCAATAAGGTTGCAAAAATTGTTACTACAAACTGGGATGCAATTCTTAAAATAACAGTTACCCTGCCTGCAGGTGCTAAACTGGGCGATTATACTGCATTTAGCTTCGACATGTATGTACCCACCAATGCTAATGATGCAAATCCAAATTATAAAAACGGGTTCATCTACCTGGATGATGTGAAAAAGTACGAAGATACCAGCTATCCTATGCAGGTACCTATGACGACATGGACTACCAAAACATTCACAATCACCAGTCTGGCGCTTACAGATGCCGAAAAAGCAAAAACTACTTTTACAATCGCTTTTGGCATGTCGACCGATAAGGGAAATTATTTTATCGACAATGTGAAACTTACCGGAGGTCCCGGTGGTGGAACTGCAAGCAGTGGATATGTAATTAATGATTTCTCCACAAGCACTGTAGGACAGGCACTGACAATGAAAGCATGGTATCCGGCCGACGGAACAGCCACAGTAGCAGTAGATCCTGTAAATGCGAACAATAAAGTGGCCCATGTGGTAACTACCAACTGGGATGCAATTCTTAAGCTAACCGTCACCTTACCGGCAGGTAAAAAGCTGGGCGATTTCGATAGCTTTTCGTACGACATTTACATCCCCACCAATCCCAACGACCAAAATCCCAACTACAAAAACGGATTTGTATATCTCGATGATGTAAAAAAACAAGAGGATACATCCTATCCGATGCAGGCTCCTGTTGCTACCTGGACAACAAAAACCTTCACCATTGCCAGTCTAAATCTTACAGATGCCGAGAAAGCAAAAACAACCTTCACCATTGCCTTTGGTATGTCGACCGACAAAGGAAATTACTATGTCGACAATGTAAAACTGAATGGAGGGGGTGAAGTCGTAAATCCATCAGACGGAGTTGTGGTAGTGAACGACTTTAATGCCAGCACAGTAGGCCAGGCATTTACCATGAAAGCATGGTACCCTGCCGACGGCACAGCTACCGTAGCGGTGGATCCTGCCAATTCCGGCAACAAGGCTGTACAGATTGTAACCAGCAACTGGGATGCACTTCTTCAACTTACAGTAACATTACCTTCCGGCAAAACTCTTGTGAATTACGAAAGCATGTCGTTCGACATCTACATTCCAACCAATGCCAACGATGCCAATCCGAATTATAAAAACATGAATATTTATATCGATAATGTGAAAAAATTCGAGGATACAAGCTATCCGTTGCAGGCACCAATAGCCACCTGGACTACCAAAACCTATCCGTTTTCGACCATGGCTCTTACAACAGCCGAATTGGCAAAGAGCACTTTTGCACTCGCATTCGGAATGTCGACCGATAAGGGAAATTACTACATCGATAATGTGAAGCTTACACCTAAAGTTGGTCCTTTAGCGGTTACAAGTCCTACCGAGAATATTCGGGTGGCTTACAATGCCGGGGGAATACTGCATATTGCCGGAGATCAGGCCGAAATGATTCATTTATACGATTCGCGGGGCGTACTACAGATGTCGGCTTCCAATATTTCTCAGCTGGATATTTCTGATTTACCTACTGGTTTGTATATTGCAAAAATCAAGGTAGGAGGCAAGCAATTTATCAACAAATTATTGAAATAACACAGCAATAAACCAATGCTACCGTTGTGTCATAAACTTCAAATATGACAACGGTAGCATTGCTGTATCACTAAACAATTCTTTTAAATTAATCATCATGAAAAAGCTTTTCCCTTTATTTTTAAGCCTTTTTGTAACTATAGGGCTGTTTGGAGCTACAAATGCCACACAATCGAGTGCCAATGGCACAAGGGTGAACGGTTATTATATGCTGGAGGATTATGAAGGCTATGCAATCGACTACTCCTATCCGAAAAGTGTTGCACAGTTATCAGCCCTTGTAAAAACCAGTCCGACTAACGCTTCACAGAAAGCAGTGCTGTATTCCATGGGAAGTAGCGGCAATTCGAACGTATACATCCGCATTAACACCGCCCTGCCAACCGGTAAGGTGCTGGCCGATTTCGATTCTCTGCTCATGAACCGCTATTTAGTAAGTGTTTCCTTTAAGCAGTTCGCCATCTGGATTAATGGCACCAAAGTGCACCAGGTAAACAACCTGAACGGAACCAATGTAGATAACGGAGTAGTAAAATTTGCCTTTTCCGCGTTTAACCAGACAGGAGCAGCCGCAGCTGTCAGCAGTGCAGGCAACAATCCTGAAATTGGTATTGGAATTACGGATTATAACAACAATACCAGTTTTTACATCGACAATGTAAAACTGAGCGGTGGAGGCACAGAGAATCCGACTAATATTTTCACAGTGACTCTAAATCCGGGCACCGGCACCTGTGCATCATCGAGTCTGACCGAATCAGCCGAAGGTGCCGGAGTCACCCTGCCATCAGCCACACCTTCGGCCAAATGTGTCGTTGCCGGGTATACCTTTGCAGGATGGGCCACTTCCGTCGTTGCTGAAACAAGCGTTCAACCCATCCTGATACCAACCGGAGCATGGACAATCACACAGAACACCACTCTTTATGCAGTGTATACAGATGGTACAGTTTACAATACAAACCCTTCGTGCAATGTCAGCATGAATGGCACTGTAAGCAATGGATGGCTAATGGTAGAGGATTATGAAGGCAAAAACCTTTCCGACCCACTTGAGATGAAAAACATCTACAATGAAGCCGTTGTCGGAACAGCTGTTGTGGCTGCCAATCCTACCGTTTCAGGCGAAAAATCAGCTCATATTGTTATTACTTCAGGCAATTACAATACATTCCTGAAAATGAATGTGACTTTACCCGCCGGAAAATCAGCATCCGACTACGAGAGCATTTCATTTGATTTATATCGCTTTGCCAATGATGGGAACTACAAAAAAATGCATGTCTGGGTAGATGGAGTGAATAAATATACCGATGCCAGTTTTATTCAGCAGGCACCTGCCACCACATGGACCACTAAAACCTACTCACTGAGCAGTATGCCGCAGGTAAACAGCTTTGAATTAGTGATAGGAATTTCCACCGATGCAGGCAATTACCTGATCGACAATGTTAAACTCAAAGAAAAGGTTATCACCTACACCTTTACCGTTGGTTTCAATCCGGGTGCAGGAACAAGTGCTACCACATCACTTACCGAGTCAGCTTCCGGTTCGGGAGTTACACTGCCCTCCGCTACACCATCGTCTGCTGCAGCCTCTGCAGGATGGTCGTTAGCAGGATGGTCGTTGCAGGCAGTTCATGTTGCTACTGTTGCACCAACTATGTATTCCGCTGCCAGCGTGTACTATCCTGCGTCGAATGTAACCCTATACGCTGTTTATTCCTTAAATGGGACTTACGACACCTATCCAACAACAGCTTCAACGACTAACGGAAGTGTACAGGGTAAAATTCTGATGCTGGAAGATTTTGAAACCAAGCAGGTGGGAACAGCCAACACTGTTTTCAATATGGGAGGACATTCGCCTTCAGGAACTGCCACTGTTGCACTGAATCCAACGAATCTGAACGAAAGAGCGGTGCAGATGGTTACCAACAGTTACGAAAATATCATGGAGCTGGATGTAACACTTCCGGCAGGAAAGATTCTTTCAGTATACGATCAGTTGCTGTTCGATTTTTACTGGGGAACAGAAGACTGGAAAAAAATGAATATCTATGTTGATGGAGTAAAGGTGTACGAAGACAACGATTACATCAGCCAGGGCACTGTTAATCAGTGGACAACCAAAAGCTACAACCTCAGCACATCATCGGCCAACACCCTGAAACTAGCGATTGGTGTCTCTACCGATGCTGGCAACTACTATTTAGACAATATTCGTTTACGGGAATCGTCGACAACAGGCCGGCACGAAGGTCAGGTAAAGGCAATAAGATACGCAAATGGTCACCTGCTCTTTGCAGACCTGGTTTCGGTGGAAATTACCGACTTGAATGGCCGTAAATTACATACAGCTCAGAATGTATCTTCACTGAATGTAAGCTTTTTGATGCCGGGTGTTTATATCGTTAAAACCAATCTGAATGGAAAAATGATGATAAACAAGATTATCAGGTAAGCTTAACCAATTTCACCGGGGAAGTAACGACGCAATCTTATTCTTCAATTCCGCAATATTAATCGGCTTGGATACATAATCGTTGCAGCCTGCTTCCCTGGCCTTTTCCCGATCTCCGGCAAGTCCGAATGCAGTTTGTGCGATGATAATCACGTTCGGATTAAACTGCCTGATCTGGCGGGTGGCTTCGTATCCCCCCATAACCGGCATGCGTATATCCATCAATATCAAATCAATATCGCTGTTATCCCTGCATTTTTGAATGGCATCCACACCATTGGTGGCAAACAGCAACTCATTACTAACCGATGTAATTGATTTTTTCAGAAGCATGGCCGATACTTCATCATCTTCCACAATCAGTATTTTCAGCTTTCGTGTTTCTGATATGGTTACCGGCTGAGCGGAACGGACATCCGGTTGTGCCAACGGCGCACCAAAGTTAACGGGCAGGGTAAAGTAAAAGGTAGTACCCACCCCTTCGGTACTTTCCAGCCAAATTGTACCCCCCAGCATCTCTACATAGTTTTTGGAAATAGTAAGTCCGAGTCCGGCGCCCTGGAAGGCCATTTTATCCTCAATATCGGCCTGTACAAAGCGTTCGAAAACAGCCTGCTGACGATCCTTTGCGATACCAATACCGGTATCTCTCACAAAAAACTCGAGATAACTTTCCTTATGAATGCATCCCAGTTCAATTTCACCCCGACTCGTAAACTTAAGCGCATTTTTCACCAAATTGGTTAGCACCGCATACAGCTTCTCTTTGTCGGTTGTAAGTCTCACATTCCTATCGGCAGGCAAATTTCGTACTTTCAACTGCAAGCCTTTCGCCGTTGCTTCCGAAAGGAAAAAATGATGAATAAATTCAAATTGCTCGTTGATATTGATGTCAGAAAGCTGGATTTCCATCACTCCTGATTCGATTTTGGAGATATCGATAATATCTTTGATAATATTCAACATCCGCTGACCGCTTTTATTGATCAGGTCGATGTACATCCTTTGCTGATCGCCGGTCAGGTCGGGCTCTTTCAATAATTCAGCAAAACCAAGTATACCGTTCATCGGTGTTCGGATTTCGTGGCTCATATTAGCCAGAAATGCCGATTTAAGCCGGTCACTTTCTTCCGCTTTGTTCTTGGCATTTACCAAATCGTTGTACAGCAATTTTTCCTGTGTAATATCCTGATTGATGACCTGAAAATGCTTCTCTCTGTCCCAGAGCACTTCCTTCCACCAAACTTTTATGTATCTTATTTCTCCACTGAGTCTCCGGATACTGATTTCATATTCGTTTGCTTCACCTCCTGCCTTTCTGATCTTTTTGCGTTCTACATGTTCAAGGTAGCTTTCTTCGGTATATCGCACCTTTGCCGGTGTACTCACATATTCCGACAGGGAAGTATATTCGTAAATAGCAAGAAATGCCTCGTTAGCATACACCGTTTTTCCTTGTTGATTTACAATTCGTATCCCTATGGGCGATTGGTCAATCGAAAGTCGGTAGTTCTTTTCAGCCTGCATCAATTCAGTAATATCTTCTTTGGTTGCCAGGTAATTGATGATGGTACCGTCTTCGTTTTTGATGGGCGAAATACGGGCCAGTTCCCAGTACAATTCCCCGTTTTTCTTTTTATTGTGAAACTCACCCATCCATTCTTTGCCCGATGAGATGGTATCCCAAAGCTCCTTATAAAACTCCTGCGACTGGTGTCCCGATTTCAATATCCGTGGATTTTTTCCAAGAACTTCATTGTACGTGTACCCTGTTACGCTGGTAAATTTCGGGTTAACATATTCGATGATTCCCGCTGTTGTAGTTATAACAACACTGGCCGGGCTTTGCTCCACAGCCTGCGAGAGCTTCATGTGACTTTCGTTTAATAAGGAATTACGTTGATATTCTTCCTGAAGCTGACGTGTACGTTCACTAACCATTTGTTCAAGACGCTCTATCTCAAAACGCTTAAAATCGTTGGCTTCCTTCAACTTGAGCATAGTATTGAGTTGAGCAACAAGCTCCTGTTCGTCGACTGGTTTAGTAAGAAAACCTTCGCCACCGGCTTCCAGCGCACGCACTTTGTTGGTACGGTCTTCCTTAAGTGCAGTTACAAACACCACAGGAATATCATTCAGTTGGGGATCACTCTTTAGCAGCTTACATGTTTCAAAGCCATCCATTACCGGCATCAGCACATCCAGCAAAATTACGTCGATGGAATGTTTGCGGGCAAGCTCAATCCCTTCGGTACCACTGGTAGCTGTGTAGGTAATGAACCCTCTGAATAAATCGGCTATTAAGGCCTTTAACGAAATGAGGTTATCGGGATTATCGTCGATGACCAGTATCTTTCTTATTACTTCCTTCATACCTGTTTTTTAATCGTCGTTCTTTACCATCATTGTGGCAACAGCTTCCAACAGACTGTCCTGCGTAATCGTTCCTTTTTGGATGAGCTGGTGGATATGGTTGTTCTTAATATTCCTTTTCTCTTCTTCACTGAGGATTTTGGCCGTCAGCACCAGTACCGGCAAACGATCAGTCGGTTCTTTACTGCGGATGGCATTCAGCAACTCAATTCCGTCCATTCCCGGCATCATTATATCGATGATCATGGCATCGGGAACATTTTTGGCAAGTTGGTCAATGGCTTCCAAACCGTTTCGGGCAATATCCACTTCATAACCCTCTTCTTCGAGCACATCGCGTATCTGAACTATCATTGCTTCGGTGTCTTCCACTACTAAAATTCTTTTCCCTTCGCCCCTGGTACGTTCGTTTGAAAGAGACATCGGCTGGTTAACTTCTGCTTCCAGCTTACTATCAGCAGAGGCAGTATAATCTGCTTTGAGGGGTAAAGCAACAGTAAACACACTACCCTTGCCGGGTTCGGAACTAACATGTATACTGCAATGAATAAGGCCGGCGTATTTTTTGGCGATAGAAAGGCCCAGTCCGGTACCCTCAAATTTGCGGGAATTGCTGCCATCGGCCTGACGAAATTCGTCGAATATACGGGGTAAATCGGCAGGATGAATACCTATACCTGTATCGGCAACGACCACTTCCACCTTATTTTTTCGGGTAAACACCTCAACATCAACGCTTCCTTTTTCAGTGAATTTCACAGCATTACCAATGATGTTCTGAAAGATATGAAAACACTTCGTATAATCGCTTTCAATCATCACATCGGTATTTTTTCCCTTCACCACCAAGCCTATACCTTTCACACTGGCCTGTGGTTTTATCATCGTCACAACATCATTCAACAAAGCAGTAACCGAAAAACGATTTGTTTCAACTTCAACCTTACCTGCTTCGATCCGCGATAAATCCAGGATATTGTTGATGAGGTTAAGCAGATGTTTGCCATTGCGTTCGATCACACCCAGGTAACTGTATTCCTCCTCGTCGATTTTGTCGGCCAATCGACGGTTGAGTACGCCCGAAAGTGCTATGACCGAGTTCAGCGGAGTGCGCAGTTCGTGGCTCATATTCGAAAGAAAGTTCGTTTTCAGCTGATTCATTTCGCCCAATTGATATTTCTGAACTTCCAGCTCTGCGTTTTGCTCTTTCAGTTCATTGGCCATGGCTGTAAGTTCCTTACTCTGAGCATCGAGCTCGCTGTTTTGTTCCGACAGCTTTTTCGAGAATTCAACGATTTGTTCATGCGCAAGAAGACCGTTCATGCGTGCCGTGAGCGTATCGAACACATTCTCAATAATGCGGGTATGTATTGTGGAAAAGTTGTGCAAACTGAAAATTGAAATAATGGCCACTACCTGTTTGTTGTTAAGTATAGGAATAGTGATGATTTCGCGTGGCTTAAAGTTACCGGCAACCGATGAAAAACTGAACCGTGTATCGGCGGGAATATCGCTGATATGAACAATGCTGTGAGAGCTAAGCACCCTGCCGAATTCACCTTCAGGATGAATGGCCGAGAAAGGCCGACACCCTTCGGGATTCATTCCTAAGCAGGAAAACCGTTCAAACAGAGTGCGGTCGTTGTTTAAAAGGTAAACAGCCCCCATTTGAGAGTTAGTAACAGCAAGCAGTTTTTTCAAAAATTCGTTACAAAAACGGTGGGCATCGTTTTCGCTCAACATAATCCCTGATAGTTCTGAAGCACAGCTGGCAATCCGGTTATCGGTTTCCAGTGCATCAGCCATTTCGTTAAAACTCCCGGAGAGTTTTCCAAACTGATTGCCGGAGCGGTAGGTTGAACGTGCCGATTTGCTACCGGAGCGATAATCGTCAATAGCACGGGTAATGACACGTAAAGGATGATTTATCAGTTGAACAAGAGCATAGGCCAATACGACCGAAAGCAGAAATGCAGCGATGCTCAACAGAAGCAGTCGACGGTTTAACTGAATTTTCAGTTTCAACGCATCGCTGTGAAACTGATCAGCCTTTTTTTTTGCAAAATTATCAACTACAATCGTTTGGGCAAACAATCGTTGGGCCTGAGAACCCCCAACACCTGTTGGTTTTGTGCGATCGGCTGCTTCATCCAATTTTCCCTGGCGCATTAGGCGGATGGTTTCCTGACGAATGGAATTCCACTTTACAAACTCTTCGCGCAGACTCTGAATATCTCCAACGGGCCCCAGGTAGCGAGCCTCCAAAATTTCGAGCTGACGAAAAGCCTCTGCCTGATTTAGTTCCATATTGGATATCATGGTTTCAACTTCCTGTTCGTTTTCGGAAATCACCAGCCCCCTCATATCGCGGTGAATGGCATTAATACAGGTTTCAAACATTCCCAGAGCCCCCCTCACCTGCAAAGGATGGTTGTACAACTGATCATTTTGGTGTGCCAGTTGATTGGTTTGCTGCCAGGCCACCCCACTGATAGCCAGCATCAACAGAATAATTGCAGCAAAACCGGCAATAAACACCGTTCCGGTTTTCAAATCCCTGATGGTTTTCATACGGTACTAATTTAATTGATACGGATACAACAATCACTTACAGGAAGTAACTCCATTCGTATGACGGGAATCACTTGTTTCCTTTTCTGACACTCTGTGCAGGCTTTTGAAGTACCGTAAAATATTTATACACACTGAAATCGGTAAATGACTCCACAATTTCTTTTTCAGCATCGCCCACAATCAGCCAGCCACCGGGGGCCAGACAATGGTTGAGTTTACGCACTATCTTCTTCTGAATTTCAGGACGATAATAGAAAAGCAGATTCGCACAAAGAATAATATCAAAGTTGCCAAAAATACTCGCCGATGGACACATCCATTCCTCACTGAGCAAATCGAAGGGCGAAAAATCGACTCCTGTACGGAGCTCTTCATTCACCTTAAAAACATCGCCCACTCGCGTAAAGTAGTTGTTTATTCGTTCGAAGGATACATTCTTAACGTTCATTTCTGAATAAATTCCCTTCTGTGCTTTCTGCAGCTCATCCTCCGAAATATCGGTGGCAAAAACAGAAAACCGGATATTTGAATGATTCCGTTTTGAGAATTCATCGCATACCATAGCGATACTATACGCTTCCTGACCAGCCGCACAGGCAGCCGACCAAATGCGAATTTCGCGGTTATGACTCAACACTTTCTGTTTGACCAGCAGGGGAAGAATGTGGTTTTCGAGAAAGGAAAAAGTAAGTGTATTGCGAAAAAAGAGGCTGTAGTGATTGTTAAGCGCCTTTTTCAGGCGATCCATCTCGGTGCTATCGTTGTTTAAATACGCCACATAGTCATCAAAATTGCTGCATTTCGATTCCTTCATTCGCCCGT
>JAVFAG010000060.1:4395-18817 GCA_034002585.1 Paludibacter sp. | reverse complement strand
GGATAAAGACCATACCAGTCCGGTGAAAATTGAAGTGGATGCACCCCCTCAGGACAGTGATGCTGTTGGCACCTGGAATTCGATTACCTATACGTATGCCGATGGCTGCCAGATTGTTTTGTGGGGAAATGAGTTTGGATCGCCTGACACTCCGTACATCTCGGGTCCGCATGGTAATGTGTACAAGAATTTCGTTTGCGACATTCCCGACTGGGAGCGCAAGCTGGCCGATTTCCCGGAGCCTGCAGAGCAAAACACCAATTTCATTGATTGCGTAAAAAATCGTCAGAAATTTGCGCTGAACGAAATCAACGGACACCGTTCGTGTACTATCGTCAACCTGGGAGTTATAGCATTGCGACTCAACCGAACGCTTCATTTTAATCCTGAAAAGCAGGAATTTATCAACGATCCCGAAGCAAACGGGTTGATAAATCAACCCATGCGTTCACCCTGGACCTTTGAGGAGCTATAGCTTTATACAATTTTTCGGTTTTCCTTATCCCAGCGCACCTGTCGTTTTTCAACATACGAACGATGTGCCATGATGCAGGCGATCCCTTCTTCATACGCCATATCGATATGGGTACTTGGCATTTTGTTTTCGCGGATGCAATGAATCCATTCCCTGAGGTGAAGATGAGTAACATCGACATTCAATCCATTTATACGGGTATTGGATAAGCCCCTGGAAGCAAAATATTTCTCAGAAGCCGACGAGATGGCATCAATTTTACCGGCATTCGGATTAAAGGATAAAGCCGGCGATGAAGCACTCAGAATACCTTCGGCGAGACCCTTCTGATACTGCGTTGAATTCTGATCAACAGTGATTTTAATATCGTTACCCAGCTCCATGGAAGCATCGTGACCCATAAATACCCGTCCGCGACTACGACTTGACGCAAGATTTCCACTATACATAAGGGTTAGATCTTTATCCGGATATTCAAATACACAATGCAGTGAATCAGGCATTTCGCGGTTATCCTTCCAGTAATAAATTCCGCCCGACGACATTACCGTCGAAGGAATACCGATATGCAGCAATTGATTTACCGCATCGAATTCGTGGGTAAACAGCTGCCCGATTAAGCCGGTATCATAATCGAACCATTTCGTCCAGTTATAGAATCTATCTGTACTAAAAGGCACATAGGGAGCACTTCCCAGCCATTGTTTCCAATCGATGGAGTGCTCATCGCCGGGCTTGGGATTACCATTGGCATCGAGGTGACGAATCCAGGCTCCCGAGGCGGTATTGCGGTTGCTGGTCGTTTCGATTAGCGTAATCTTACCCAGCACATTTTTCCGTATAATCTCTTTTGCTTGCTGGAAAACAGCACTTTGCGTAATCTGATGTCCAAGCTGGAACGTAATATTACTATCTTTAACCACACGGTACAACTCATTCAGTTCCTCTTCGGTATGCGCCACGCTTTTTTCAAGGTAGATATGCTTACCAGCCTTCGTTGCATCAATGGCGATGCGCGCATGAAGATGATCGGGAGTGGAAATAATCACAGCATCGATGTCCTTATCGGCAAGCATTTCGTGATACGTGCGGTAGCGTTTAACCGACAATTTATGTTTAACCTTTTCGGGATGTACTGAATTAACAGCAATCTGCATCCCTCTTTCGGCATGCAAATCGAATACATCACACACACCGGTAATCGCAATATTAAGGTATTCCTGATTCCGGATATCCTTCAGGGTATTGTTTTTACGACGCAGTTCGAGGGCATCGGGATGAAGAAAACCGAGCGCACTGGAAAGCTGTGTTCCTCTGGTACCATAGCCTATAATACCAATACGCAACAATTCACCACTTGAATCCCTAGTACCAAAATCTGATACAGGTAATTCCAAATCCTGTAAACCCAATTCGCGAACGACCTGCTTCTTTTGTTCGCGATCGAAATCTATTTTATCCAACAGCTTAACCCCCAAAAAACCAGCTACCGGCACACCTGCCAGAGCTTTCAACGCACCTCTCCGCGAAATTTTCCGTGGTGAATCTTCATCCGGGTTTATATTAGTATTCATCTTATCCATTTCCTGTTAGCTAATTTGTTTTCGAAGAAAATAATCGAGACCAAAACTCCGGCTGGTGGGAAAAACAGCCAAAACCAACAAGGCAACTGCTTCAATCAGTGTTTTGTTGATGATAAGGTTGGAACCCTCCATGGGAAGGGTGTATTCCATACCAATTAGTGGTGGTGTGGCCAGGTAGTACAGCAAAACCAATACACAACCACTAATACTGGCTACCCTGAAAAAGAGACCCAGCATAATTCCTGCACCAATTGCCATCAATCCCCATATGTTGAGAAAGTCGACCACCGATAGTACCGACGGATTTTCGAGTATCCATTCGAAAAAACCACTAAGAATCCATTGCGAATTTTTCAAAAATTCGGTTGAAGTCCACTGCGGTATCAAGGCTTTGGATATTCCTTCATAAAAGATATGCCAGCCAATCACAAAGCGCAATGCCAGCAAAGCAATGAGCTGTAGACGAGTGTAGCTTACACTTCCATTCTGTACTCTAAACGATTCCTTTTCTACCATAAACTCTGTTGTTTCATTCTTGTTCAAATTTACCTGGCATTGGCCATTTTCACAGCAGTTGTGGTAATATAATACTTTGCCAGGGTATTCGGCATTTCCCAGTCCGGCATTTTTCCTTTGTCCAGGTATCCAAAAAAGGTTTCAGCTACCCGTGCAAAATGAGCTTCGTGACCTTCACGGTACTCAGCCGGAACAATAAACTGAATTTTATCGCCAACCGGTTTCAAAGTGATGTCGGGGAAAGTCTGTTGCAAACGACTAACAAACTTATTCAGAGCGGTCTCGAACTTACTTTTACTAACCCCATCAGTTGCACGAACGAACAATTCAGGTTTGTAGGCGGTCGACTCATCCTGCACTACCTCCACAATGGCGCCTGTGCCTTTAATGCAGGATGTATGCGTATCGCCTGTACCTTCGGGAGCCTGAAAATTCCAGCGAACCAGTAGCGAAACGTGAATACCTTTCACTGCATATACCATTTTCCCGTTAGCGTATATGTTGAGCGTATCGTTTTGTACATATTTCTGCAGGTATAGCGGAATTTCAGCTTCCTGTGTCGACTGTGTAAACTGATCCTTCGAAATCGGCGTAGGCCAGTGTGATGCACTAAGCACCCGGATATCGTTGCGATAATCGAGTGTTAGTTCGGGTAAACATTTCCAATGAACAATATCGATAAGATGGGTGGATACGTCGGCAAGGCCTTCGCCCTGTTGTTCTACATCGTAGTACCAGGCTGGTCGTACCAACGGACTTCCGGAAACCATTTTATAGAAATGATGCGTACTTTCGAGCTCAACAGCAGGCTCATCGACACTCCCCTTTTCGAGCATTCCGAAAAGCTGTGTGTCGGCAATCAGCTCCCGCTGCAGTTGGTTCAGAATTTCATACCGCTCAGTCATCATATCGTACACCATACGCTTTTGCTTTTGAGCCAGTGCAACTACTTTTTCCAGCTCCTGAAAGCTCTTTTCGTTAATCGCCAATGGCTTATCGGCCAGCACATGTAAACCAGCATTCACCGAACGGGCAATATATTCCGTTTTAGTGCGGTTATTTCCGGCCAATACTACCACATTTCCGGCCGGATTTTTCAGCATGATTTCCAGAAAATCGGGCGATGAGTATACAATTTCGTTCCAGTGAACAGGATTATCTTCCCGTTCGGCAAAGGAGGCAACACGTTCGAGGTGTTGCTTCAGTCCCGTACCTTCAGGAGCATACACATACACATCCCGGGCAATTCTGTCCGAGTGTTGTTTTAGTAATAAATCGGCATGAAAATGACCCGGATCGAGTATCATTAAGCGGATTTCTCCTGCTTTTCCTGTTTTCTCAGTTTTCTGAAGGCAAGCTACCATCATAACAAGTACTGTAAAAAGTACTATAACTGATTTCATCCTGTGGGAAAAAGTGTACATATTAATTGATTTTCCTGATCAGTTTTTCAGCCTCTTTGCTCGCTTTCGACATAACATCCTTCAGCAGTATAGTCTTCCCACCTTTCCTGCGACTTTGGTCGGCAGCATCCATAAATGCAAAAATTTCCAGTGTTTCTTCCTTGCTTACCGGTGAGATCCCCGTTTTAAAAAACTGCACAACCTGAACCAGCAATACATCAAATCCCTGGTAAACACCAGCAGGCATCGCGCCCTTTTCGGTTATCGCAGAACCGCCATACACATGCTTACCACCACGAATACCTCTGAAGGTACCAATACGTCCATCGGCCCATATACCTGTTACCAAATCAGCATCCGGCGTATATACCCGCTGAACCGAAACACAGCCGGTACCTAAAACAGTAAACAACGATTCAACACCATGAATACCGTACCAACTCAGGTCAGAATGCGAAGGCTCGATCATTCCGGGCGAATAAGCATCAACTCCGAATACTTTTCCGTGTTCTCCCTTCCGAAGTTGTTGGTTAACCGTCGAAAAACGCAGGGAGGAAGAAGAAAACACAGGCACCTTGTATTTTTCGGCCATCGCAAAAATTGCAATTGCCTGTGAAAGGTTGGCACCAATGGGCTTGTCGATAAACACCGGCTTTCCGGCCTTAAACACCTGGATTGCTTGTTCGAGATGCAGGTTGCCGTCATTGGTTTCGAGCATGACACAGTCGACTTCTTTCAGGAGCTCTTCAATCGAAACAGCTATCTTCACTCCAAATTTTTGAACTTCTTCTGTAAATTTCGGAATGCGGTCGTAGCTTGATTTGATAGTCTTTGAACCATACGGATACGCTGCAACAACTCTGAAACCGGCATATTCAGGCTTCGGTTTATCGGCATTAAAGGCTTTAACAAAGGAAGGTGAATGGGATGTATCGAGACCAATAATACCAATCCGAATGGTTTCCTGAGCGAAAATGCCGGTAACCATCACAAGCATACTGATTAAAAAAATCCATTTTGTTTTCATCTGGATATACTTTTACAAGGTTAATTTAGACGAACTATCGCTATCGAGATAAAGAATGACATTCTGTTGGATACGAAGAATCGTCGAAGGACATTTTTCCGAAACCTCATCGTTCAGCGTATGAAAAATTGCATCGGCTTTATTCAGAGCCGGCACCACACAAAACATGTAGCGGGCCTTCAGTAAGGCAGGAATGGTAAGCGAAAATGCATGTGTAGGAACTTCATCCAACTGCAGGAAACACTTTTCGTTAACTTGTTGCCGGCGGCATACATAATCGAGCTCCACCACCTTAATAGTGTCCGGATCGTTAAAATCGGCCACCGGAGGATCGTTGAACGCAATGTGTCCGTTTTCACCAATTCCGAGACATACAATATCCACCGGATTTTCAGTCAGAAGTCGGGTGTAGCGGGCACATTCATCTTCAGGAACCGGATTGTTTCCATTGATGTAATACACATTCCGGAACGGAACCTTAGCAAAGATATGCTCTTTTAGAAAATTCCCAAAACGTTGTGTGGCTTCATCAGGCAAACCAATGTATTCGTCCATGTGAAATGCGTTGATTCGCGACCAATCGATGGAAGTATCTTTCGTTAAGTAATACAGACTCTCCTGTTGTGAGGGAGCTGCAGCGAAAATGATATTTACAAACTCTTTTTCACATAGCAAACTTCGGATTGCATCCGCAGTATCAGCTGCTGCTTTTTTCCCCATTTCATCTCTGTCAGGGAAAATAATCACCTTCATCTTTTCTTTAAAAAAGGCTGTAGGCTGTAATGCTGTTGTATCAGAATATGACATTACCTTTACTAATTGTATGTTTAACATGAATTGCCTGATCAAAAATAACGATATCGGCGTCTTTTCCCACCTGAATAGCTCCTTTGTGATTGTCGATCCCCAGCACACGTGCCGGTATATCGGTCATCATAGCTACTGCTTCAACTAACGGAATTTCGGCAAGATCGCGGAAGGTACGCACACATCGGTCGGCAGTAGCTACACTTCCTGCAAAGGCTGTGCGGTCGGGCAGTTTGGCCACTCCATCTTCCACCAGCACCCGCTGACCATCCTTTCTGCTTCCCAGAATGCTTTCACCATCGCCCATACCCGCAGCACGCATCGAATCGGTTACGAGCATAATCCCTTGCGGACCTTTGATCTTATAGAGTAACTTCAGCAGCGATTGCGGCACGTGGATACCATCGGAGATTACTTCCAGCACAATACCATCGTGATAATAACCTGCTTCCACCACTCCTGCATAGCGGAAGGCATTGCGGCGGGTGATACTGGCCGTGCAGGAATAAAAATGAGTGATATGACGGAAACCGTATTCGTAGGCAACCATCGCTTCTTCGAAAGTGGCATCGGTATGGGCCATCGAAAGCATGATACCACGTTGCTTCAGCACAGCAGCAAAATCGAGAGCTCCCGGTAGTTCCGGAGCCAGACTCCAGCGCTTAATGATGTCACCTCCTCTTTCCAGAATTTCCATGTATTCCTTTGGATCGGGATTGCGCAGGTAACGCGGATCCTGTGCACCTTTCTGATTAAAGGCAAAATAGGGCCCTTCAAGGTGTAAGCCTCCCAATTCAGCACCTTTTGCATTTTTCTTCTGAGCTTCACGAAATAAATCGAATGTGTCGTACAAGCCCTCGTTGGTACTGGTTAAAGTAGTAGGTAACAGGTAAGTTGTGCCATGACGGGCATGCATCTCGGCAGCTCCTGTGTAGGCTTCAAGTGTAGCATCCATAAAATCGTGATTTCCTGCACCATGCGTGTGTAAATCGATAAAACCCGGCGATATAAAATTACCACCGGCATCTATTACTTTTGCATCTGCAATGCTAACATCGACTGTCTCCACACCTACAATAATGCCATTTTCGATTACTACCGAACCTATTCCTATATCCCGAAACGGAGTAAGTATCCGTCCATTCTTAATGATCGTTTTCATAAAACTGATTGTTGAAAAAATTATCGTGATGATTTACTCCAATATTTAATTTTGTGACCCACAGTAGCATAGAAAATCAGATAGAGGAAGCAGGGAACCAACACCCAGTAGGCAAACTTATACGCATCGAACATGGGCAGCGTATCGTTGAGTTTCACCACATAGCTAAACACCAGCGGCAGAACAGCACTTCCGCTCAGACCCATTACCAGAAACGATGAACCAAGATTGGTGTATTTACCCAGATCGCGAATTGCCAACGGCCATATTCCGGTATAAATCAAGGCATTCGGATAACCCATCAACACTAAAAACCAGATAGAAATATCGGTATTGAGTCCGAAAATATTAACAGGACCACTCACCAGTATAGTAAGCAGTGAGAAGAGTAATCCAAGAGATGCACAAATGAGCAATGCATTTTTTTGATTCAGGTACTTCGGTATCAGCACGATCCCGCTAAGGTAGCCCAGGAAGGTAAAAAACATGGTAAACGATGGGAAATTTTTCGCATTACTATCCAGCGATAATCCCATGGTTCCTGCATATTCAATAACGGTAGCCAGTGAAATCATTTGTGAGCCCACATGGAAAAAGATAGCCAGTGCACCCAGGACGAGCCAGGGATATTGAAAAACAGAAGTACGTGTATCCACTTCTCCCGATGTATTCCTATTTACTTCTTTGGCATCGAGATCAGGAAGCATAGAATAGCGGATAATAATCCCAAAGATGAACAGAAAAATGCCCAGTACTGCATAGGGTACCATTACCCCGCGGATGAGCGTGTCGAGAGCGGTTTCCAGTTCAACACCGGTAAATAATCCTCCCTTAATCTGTTGCATGAGCACTTTATCGGACTCACTGATTACGACCGCAGCGAAGACGAGGTTAGCGATGATACCGGCCAGTTTATTCCCTGTGCCAACAATACTCAGTCGCCTGGCGGCACTTTCACGGGGGCCGATAATGGTAACGTAGGGATTTGCTGCCGATTGAAGAATGGCCAGACCTATACCGAGCATAAACAATCCCAGTAAAAAGAGTTCATAGGTTCTCCAGTAAGCTGCCGGTACAAACAACAAGGCCCCAAGCGCCATCATCCAGAGACCATACATGATTCCACGTTTATAACCCACTTTATTCAAGAGGAAGGAAGACGGAATAGCCATGAGCAGATAAGCGATATAAAAGGCAAAAGTCACCAGGTACGACTGCATAACAGTTAGTTCGCAAGTCAGTTTGAAATACGGAATAAGGATGGTATTCACCCAGGAAACCAAACCGAAGATAAAAAAAAGTACTACGAGGATAAGCATCGAGAAAAAACGGGTGCGTTTTTCGGAAGCTGTTGGATGTGTTTTCATGCCAATAATCGCCTTTTTATTTAAAAGTTTTGCCTAAATTTGTTGGCTGTTTATAAATACTGTGTAGCACAACTTATCTGGTGATGCAAATATATAGCTTGTAAAAGGGATTATTTCCTTAAAAAACGTAATACTATCTTCAAGAAACGTTGATTTTCCTTTTAAAACGAATTATGTTACGTTTTTTGAGGATAGTATAACGAAAATGATGGACGCCATCCCGAATAAAAGTAGTTGCTTTGGCTTTCAATTAAATTAAAGAACACATACATATGACATCACGACGAAATTTTCTTAAAAATCTGGCTACAGGTACAGCAGCATTGTCAGTAGGCGGAATTATTCCGGGCGTAAGCGCTAAAAGCTACAACAGTATTTTAGGAGCCAACGAAAAGCTGAGAATTGGTGTTATGGGCGTCAATTCGCGCGGATTTGCCCTGGCACGCGGACTTGCTGCTGAAAAAGAAGCCATTATCTCGCATTTATGCGATGTCGACACACGGGCACTTGAGAAAACTGCGGCTATGATTAAAAAGAATGCCGGTTCAGAACCCAAAAAGTTCGTCGATATCCGCCAAATGCTGATGGAGGATTTCGATATTCTGGTGGTAGCTACCCCCGACCACTGGCATGCACCGGCAGCATTAATGGCCATGCAGGCGGGAAAACACGTTTATCTCGAAAAACCGACCAGTCATAGTCCGGCCGAGAATGAAATTCTGATTCGTGCAGCTGCTAGATACAACAAAGTGGTTCAGGTGGGCAATCAGCGTCGCTCGTGGACAAATATCATTAAAGGAATGGAAGAAGTGCGCAATGGTTCCATCGGCGAAGTATATTACGGTAAGGGATGGTACACCAACAACCGCCCTTCAATTGGTATTGGAAAAGTGAGTCCCGTTCCCGAATGGCTCAACTGGGATTTATGGCAGGGCCCCGCTCCCCGTGTAAAAAACTTCAAGGATAATTTTGTACACTATAACTGGCATTGGTTCTGGCATTGGGGAACCGGTGAAGCGCTAAACAACGGAACCCACTTTGTGGATATGCTCCGCTGGGGAATGGAAGTCGAATATCCAACGAAAGTAACCTCGGTAGGTGGTCGTTATTTCTATCAGGACGATTGGGAAACACCCGACACACAGCTCATAGGTTTTGAATTTGGGAATAAAAAATCGTTTGTTTGGGAAGGCCGTAGCTGTAATCCGAAAACAACCGAGGGACATGGTGTGGGAGTTATTTTCTACGGTGAAAAAGGAAGTATTGTTATGAGTGGTGGTAATGAGTATAGGGTATACGACATGAAGAGCAATCTAATTAAACAGGTCGACAGTACAGATGGCTACCAGGAAGGCAACCTGATGGGGCCATCGCAATACCTGGACTCGTTGCACTTTCAAAATTTCTTTAACGGAATCAAAAAAGGTACCCCATTGAATTCAGATTTGCTGAACGGATGTATCAGTACACAGCTGGTACAGCTGGGCAATATTGCACAACGGGCAGGGCGATCACTTGACATCGATCCGGTAACCGGTCGCATTAAAAACGACAAGAAAGCAGAGAAATTTTGGGGTCGTGAGTACGAAAAAGGATGGGAAATGAAAATTTAATATAATACCAATGAAAACGAACAGAAGAAACTTTTTGAAATCTGCAGGCACGCTGGCTCTTTTCAGCGTTGTACCACGTAGCGTACTTGGAAGGGGATATATTGCCCCCAGCGACCAACTCACAAAAGGAGTTATCGGGGTCGGAAGCATGGGACGATCGCACTTTACCTATGATGGAACACGGGTGGTGGCCATTTGCGACGTCAATAAAAAGCAATTTGTGGAAGCCCGCAGGAAACTGACAGATAAGGTGAGTGAGTACCACGATTTCAGGGATCTGATTTCGGACAAAAATGTGGATATTGTACACATTGCCACACCGCCCCACTGGCACGGACTAATGGCGATAGAAGCTGCCAGGGCAGGAAAGGATATTTTCTGTGAAAAACCAATGACACGTACTATAGGGGAAGGCAAACGGGTGGTGGAAGCTGTTCAACAGTACGGACGTATCTTCCGTCTCAACACCTGGTTCCGCTTTAAAGATCCTTTTTACGGACTTGGCACACCGGTAAAGCCATTGAAAAAACTGGTTCAGAGCGGATTGCTGGGCTGGCCATTGAAAGTAACCATCAGTAAACACACCGGTTTCAACTGGAAATTCTTCTGGGTGGGAAAAACCGATTTGACACCTCAGGCAATACCGGCCGACTTCGATTACAACATGTGGCTCGGACCGGCCCCTTTTAAACCTTACAACGAACACCGTGTTGCCACTACCTTCCGCGGCTATTGGGATTATGATGGCGGTGGATTGGGTGACATGGGACAGCATTATATCGACCCGGTGCAATACATCCTGGATAAGGATTACACCAGTCCGGTAAAAATTGAAGTAGATGCTCCACAGCAGCATCCTGATGCAGTAGGTGTTTGGAATTCAATTACCTACACCTATGAAGATGGCTGTCAGATTGTATTGTGGGGTGAAGATTTCGGGACTCCCAACACTCCGTATATTGCAGGCCCCAAAGGAAATGTGTACAAAAACTTTGTTTGCGATATTCCCGACTGGCAGCGCAAGCTGGCCGATTATCCCGAACCGGCAGTTCAGAACACCGATTTCCTGGAAAGCATCAAAACGCGTCAGAAATTTGCTCTGAATGAAATCAATGGTCACCGTTCATCCACCATAGTAAACCTGGGTGTAATCGCGTTGCGTCTGAACCGCACACTACATTTCAATCCCGTTACACAGGAGTTTATCAACGATCCGGAAGCCAATCGTTTGCTCGATCAGCCTATGCGAGCACCCTGGAGTATCTAAAAAATCAATAAAAATCATTACCGTATGAAACGAATATTAGTATTATTAGTTCTGATTAGCTTCCTGATTTCAGGTAGCTTACAGGCACAATTACCTAAAAACAGAACTGCTTCGACTATTGTCGCCGATGCACTCAGCCAGCTTCCGGCTTCCAAACCCCGTGAATTTAATCTGCTGATGGCTGATTTGGTAACTTCCGGCGAAGAAGGCATTCTCCAACTGGTTCAGATGATGAACCCTGCAGCCAAAGGCAACAATGCTCAGGTAGAATATGCATTGAGTGGCTGGACAAATTATTCGGCCCGTTATCCGAAGTTCCGGCCGATGACTGCCGGTGCTTACCTTAAAGCATTGAGTCGAACCAGCGACACCTATATAAAGTCCTTTATCATTCGTCAGCTGGAGCTGATAGGCGAAGAAGAAAGCGTTGCTCCGCTGGCAACTCTGCTTAGTAATGCCGAGCTGGTTGATCCGGCAGCGCAGGCCCTGGTGGCCATCGGCTCTCCTTCCGCACAGACGGCACTACTTGAAGCCTTAAAGCAAGCATCACCGGCTGTCGAATTAAGCCTTATCAATGCTGTCGGACAAACCTTTAATCCTGCTGCGGAAACCATCCTTCTCGAAAAACTGGCCCAATCGGCAACCGAAGTCAGCGACAAGGTACTCCTGAATGCACTGAGTAAATGCGGAAGCAGCATTTCGCTTGTTGCTGTTGAGAAAAAAGTAGCTGCAGCGGGCTATCAATATGGCAAATCCAATGCGCTGGATGCTTATCAGCAGTTACTCAACAGGATTATCAAAAACGGCAATCCCGGGGCAGCAGTCAAACCAGTGCAGCAACTGATGGCCAATGCTACCCGCAATAAGAATTTCGAAGCTCGAATTGCTGCGTTGAATCTGATGTCCCAATTGCCTTCAACCAATCCTGCTGTTTTGGTAAAGAATGCCTTAAAGGATTCTGATAAAGCCTATGTGAACACGGCTCTTGGCCTGTATCCAAATCCGGACGAAAAACTCGTAACTGTTGCGGTAAAAGGACTTTCAAAACGCAATGCCGAAACACAGGAAGCAGTTTTGTACTGGCTGGGAAATACAACTCAGGAAGCTCAACTGCCGGTAATTTTACCCTATATGAGCAATAAAAACGAATCACTGCGGGCAGCTGCAATTCATTCGGCTGCAAAAATCGGTGGAACAGATGCAGTAAAAGCATTACTTAACTTATTAAAATCCAATGATGCAGGAACTGTTAAACTGGCTGAAACAGCATTGCTTTCAACCAAAGCAGAAATAAGTACGGGAGTGGTTTCGGTTTACAACGAAGCCAGCGAAAAGGGTAAACTGGCGGCACTTTCTATTTTAAGCGCACGTAAGGCCAGTCAGTTGTCGGGATTTGTAATGCACCAACTGAAAAACGGCAGTGCTGAAGTAAATAAATACAGTGCACAGGTTTTGAAAAATATCGTAGCCGAAAAAGACCTACCGGCTCTTTTCCTTTTGCTGGAAGAAAAAGACAATGCCTTTGTTGCTCCGGTACAGGAAGCCATCATTCAGGCCCTGTCATCAATGCCGGCAGCCAATCAGGTTGCAACCATCAACCGCGAAATGAAAAAATCGGAGTCCAAACAATTGTACTATCCCCTGCTTACCGGTACAGGTAACCGCGAATCGCTGGCTCTGGTAGCCAACGCCTACAACGAATCGACAGGTGCCAACAAAGATGCAGCTTTCAGAGCGCTTACCACTTCTACTGATTTCGAAGCGATCTATCTGTTACTCGATATCCTCCGGGCAAATCCATCGGCAGCAAATGCACCACAAGCCATGAAAGCAGCATTAAAACTGATTTCAGCCTCTGGTAAAACAGGCGAAGTGCAAACCATTTTCCTGCGTGAACTACTCTCGTTGGCTACCACGAACCAGCAAAAAACAGATATTATAAGTCGTCTGGGAAAAGCCGGAACCTATCAGTCGATGTTGGTAGTAGCACCATATCTCGACACTACCGAACTTAAGGAAGTTGCATGTCAGGCCATTATAAATATCGTTCTCGATAAGCCACAGATGGCCGGCACATATACTACCACGGTACTTGAAAAGGTAAAACGTGAATTGAATAATCCTGATGCGGGTTATCAACGCGATGCAATTCAAAAATACCTGAATGAGAATGCAAAAACAGTTGGATTTGTGCCAATGTTCGATGGCCAGTCACTCAAAGGATGGAAGGGACTGGTAGGTACTCCGCTTACCCGTGCACAGATGAGCAATGCAGATCTGAAGAAAGCACAGGAATTGGCCAATCAGGAAGCTGCAACCAGTTGGGTTATCGAAAACGGTGAACTGGTATTTACCGGAGCCGGCAAAAATCTTTGTACTGAAAAGCTTTATGGCGATTTCGAAATGCTGGTCGATTGGAAACTCTATCCAGGAAAGGAACCTGATGCAGGTATCTATCTTCGCGGAACTCCTCAGGTACAGATTTGGGATACCGCCCGTGTAAAAGTGGGTGCTCAGGTAGGCTCAGGTGGCCTCTACAACAATAAAGTAAACCCCTCTAAACCACTAAAAGTAGCCGATTTGCCTGTTGGAACCTGGAATACTTTCCACATCATCATGAAAGGTGAACGGGTTACAGTATATCTCAATGGTGAACTGGTAACCGACAATGTTATTCTGGAGAATTTCTGGGATCGGAATTTGCCGATTTTCCCGGAAGAGCAAATCGAACTGCAGGCTCATGGCAGCAAGGTGGCTTACCGCGACCTGTACATTCGTGAGATTCCACGTCCGGAGCCCTTTAAACTCCCGGAGGAAGAAGCAAAACAAGGCTTTGAAGTGTTGTTTGATGGCACCAATATGCACAAGTGGACCGGCAACACGGCCGATTATATAACCGAAGAAGGAAATATTGTGTTGTATCCCAGCAAGAGTCATGGCGGTAATCTATACACCAAAGACGAATTCGATAATTTTGTATTCCGCTTCGAATTTCAGCTTACCCCCGGAGCCAACAATGGCCTGGGTATCCGCACCCCGATGGAAGGCGATGCTGCTTATGTAGGTATGGAATTGCAGATTCTCGACAATGATGCCTCCATTTATAGTCAGCTGGAAGAATATCAGTACCACGGTTCGGTATATGGAGTCATCCCGGCCAAACGGGGCTACCATAAACCAATGGGTGAATGGAATTACCAGG
>JAVFAG010000060.1:0-4295 GCA_034002585.1 Paludibacter sp. | reverse complement strand
CAGATTCTCGACAATGATGCCTCCATTTATAGTCAGCTGGAAGAATATCAGTACCACGGTTCGGTATATGGAGTCATCCCGGCCAAACGGGGCTACCATAAACCAATGGGTGAATGGAATTACCAGGAAGTAATTGCCAATGGTGATAATATTAAGATCACTTTAAATGGGACTGTAATTCTGGAGGGCAATATCCGGGAAGCATCTAAAAATGGAACCTTAGACAAGAAAGACCACCCGGGCTTACTCAATAAAAAAGGACATATTGGTTTCCTGGGACATGGTTCGAAAGTTAAATTCAGGAATATTCGTGTAAAACGGTTATAAATGAGGAGATGTGTGTATTGAACAATCAATTTGCACTTTCGCCACCAACATTATTTATGTATGCTGGTTACCACCCGGGCAATTATACTTCGCACTGTACGCTATTCCGATAAGGCATCAGCTGTTACGGTTTTCACCCGCGATTTCGGACGTGTGAGTGTGGTTGCCTACGGAGTTTCCGGGAAAAAATCGGGAGGAAAGGCGGCCCTGCTTCAACCGCTTTCATTGGTTGAAATCACCATGACCAACCATCCTGGAAAAGACCTGCAGCAATTGCGTGATATCCGATCGGATGAAAATTTACCGGGCATCAGTGCGCATCCGGTTAAAAATGCGATTGCACTTTTTGTGGCCGAATTACTCTATAAATCGCTCCGGCAACAACAGGATGAACCCTCCCTGTTCGACTTTCTGCATCATGCACTCGAATGGCTGAATGAATCGGAAGGACATGTGGCCGATTTTCATCTGGTGCTCATGTGTAAACTGACCCGTTACCTGGGTTTCGAGCCCAATACCGAGGCAGCAGGAACAGAATGGTTCGATTTACTGAATGGATGCTTTGTTGCACACCAACCACTTCACGCACACAGTTTGAAACCCGGGTTAATTCCCGGGTTTCTGAATTTGTTGAAGTGTAACTTTTCAGAGATGCATCTCTTGCATTTTTCGCGCGAACAGCGCAACGAATTGCTAGCTACCCTGCTGGAATATTACAAGCTGCACCTTCCTGAATTTCACACGCTTCAGTCGACAGCTGTATTACACGAATTGTTCGATTGAACGCAGCGCACAATAAGCTGAACAAGCTCAGTGCAAATTATTCAACTGAACTAAGAACAACATATCAGAACGCACATAGAGCACATTGCCCGACTGGACTTAGCTCAACTCAAATCGAGTTTGAACTCTTTCTTAGTTACAGTTAATTTTACTTTTGTGCCCAACACTAATGGGAAATTGGGATGTTCGTGTCCGGCAGGAAAGCCTAAACATACCGGATAGTGGTATCCTTCTACAGCATCAAGAATAATCTGAAGAATCGATTTTCCCATGGATTCATCTTCCGGGCAATCGGTAAAATGTCCCACAACAAGTCCCGAAAGTTGTTCCAATACCCTGCTGATTCGCAGGTTCTGCATCATCCGGTCGATGTGGTAAGCTTGTTCGGCAATATCTTCAATAAATAATATGCTTCCCTTGTAGTCGGGTTCATAGTGAGTACCCCGCAGGCCCATCAGTACCGAAAGGTTACCGCCGACAAGTATTCCTTCTGCAATTCCAGGTCGGTTATAGTGAGAAAGATCTAGTTGGGTGTCCTTTCCGGGTCCCGGATGTTTGTTGTTTGACCCCGACAAAAGTTTTTCATCGGTTTGCCCCGCAAGTTTCGCCTTCGACAAAGACCATTGATAAACTGGCATTCGATTATTTAAAAAAATATCCCTAAGATAAACCACCGACGCATCATCACCCGGAAGTTCAGAAAGGTAGCGGGCCATATGGCCATGTACCGTAGGAAATCCCTGTCGGTTGAGTGCGGCATGAAGGATAGTGGTATCGCTGAATCCCAACACCCATTTCGGATGAGTAGCGAATCCTTCAAAATTTAATTTATCGATGATGCGAACCAGACCGTATCCACCGCGGCTACACAAAATGAGGTCTATTGACGGGTCATCAAGAGCTTGCTGCAAATCCGACAACCTTTGCTCATCGGAACCGGCAAAACGCCCCTCCGAAGCGCGGGCATACCTGCCTTCGGTAACAACATATCCCCACGAACGTAGCACTTCAGCAGCACCTTCAATGTGTTCCGGAGAAGTGACTCCGGAAGGGGAAATAATACGCGCTACAGGGCTATTATCTTTAGTTGCCATGTACCGATTTAAAAAAAACACTTCAACCTTTTTCCTTGTAAAATATCCATTTGCTCATTTCCTTCCAGGTAACTTTTTTACCGTACATCAGGATTCCGGTTCGATAAATTTTTCCAGCCACCCAGGTACTACCGATGAACGATAAGATCAGGATGGAAATAGACAGTGCAATTTGCCAGAAATCAACACCAAAGGGAAGGCGGACCATCATTACAATCGGCGAAGTAAATGGAATCATCGAACACCAGAAGGCCAGGGGTCCATCGGGATTTTCAGCGCTGTAGATGGCGGCGTAAATGGCAAAAATGATGGGTAAGGTAAGCGGCAGTGAAAACTGCTGGGTATCGGTTTCGTTATCCACAGCCGAACCAACAGCTGCAAAAAGCGATGCATAAAGCAGGTAACCTCCCAAAAAGTAAATCACGAACAAAATACCTGTTTGTACAAAATCGAATCCTGCAAGTGCAGTAAGCAGTTCTGCAGCGACATTCCCTTCGCTATCTACAGGAATGGGTGTTGCACTCATCTCTATGCCCTGTACTTTCTGATATGCTTCCATATCCACCTCCGTTCCAAAAACCGATGTCAATGAGGTCACAATTATCAAGGTCAGTATCACCCACAATCCAAACTGGGTAAGACCAACCATGGCTATACCTACGATTTTTCCCATCATCAGCTCAAAAGGCTTTACTGAGGAGATAATCACTTCAACAATACGACTTGTTTTTTCCTGAACAACTCCCGACATCACCTGTGCTCCGTACACCACGATAAACATATATATCAGAAAAGCAGATATCATCCCTATGATAATGGCCAGCTCAGCCGATCCCATCTTTTCCTCGCCGTCTTTCCCCCATCGCACCGTTTTCACATCCACATCGGACTGGATTTGCTCAGCAAGTTGTTTAAAATCAGGGATATTAATGGCTGCGATTTTATACTCTTCCACTTTGGCATTCAACAGGCCGGCAATGTGCGATTTCAGATCAATGCCCACCTGTTGTTGCGAATACAGCGTTGCCGCAGAAGGATTAGTTGTGAGGTCGGCCGTAATCAGTAACACTGCTGCAAATGCTTTTTCATCTTCCTGTTTCAGGTCATCGAGCGGGCGATCGACCAGCTCAAACTGGTATTTGTCGTCGCTGACAAACACATCGCTGTACAATCCGGTCTGATCGACAACTACAATCTTATTGACCGTATCATCTTCAATTTGTGCCAGCAATAGCGGCACCATTATCATTCCTGCAATTAGCAGGGGCGTAAGAAATGTAAGCAGGATAAACGAGGGTTTCATTACCCTGGTGGTATATTCACGCTTTATAATCAATGAAATTTTGCTCATAACTGCTTCTTTGTGGAGGTTACTACATCAATAAAAATATCGTTCATGGTGGGAAGAAGTTCTTCGAAAGCAACAACTTCCGACTGAGAGGCAATTTGCATCAACAGCTGATTATTATCCTGCCCGGTAACAGCTTTCAGCACATATTCCACCGAACGGCTTTTGGCTTTCGTTTCCAACACCTCAACGCCCTGTAATTCAACCTCCGTTCGTGTAATTGCGCGATAGGTACCCGTAGCATGGGCTGCACGAATATCTTCCACATTTCCCTGAAGTACAATTTTTGAGTGATCAATCAGCGAGATAGTATCGCAAAGTTCTTCCACTGATGCCATATTGTGGGTAGAAAAAATGATTGTAGCCCCGTTTTCTTTCAGACTCAGAATTTCACGCTTGAGCAGATCGGTATTTACCGGATCAAAACCACTGAAGGGCTCATCGAAAATCAACAGGTCGGGTTTATGGAGAATAGTCGTCACAAACTGCACTTTTTGCGCCATCCCTTTCGAGAGCTCTTCCACCTTTTTATTCCACCACGATTGTATTTCGAATTTTTCGAACCAGTATTTCAGGGCTTTCAGTGCATCGTTTTTCGACATTCCCTTTAGTTGAGCCAGGTACAGTGCCTGTTCACCTACTTTCATTTTTTTATACAATCCCCTTTCCTCGGGAAGATAGCCTATTCGCTGAACGGCATCAGGGGTGAGTCTCCTGCCATTAAGCAATACTTCACCACTGTC
>JAVFAG010000059.1:14252-19514 GCA_034002585.1 Paludibacter sp. | reverse complement strand
ACAATAAGTACCCGTTGAAAGCGCTGCGTAAAGTGGCGAATCGTTTTCTCCGGAAGGGGATACTGAGAAATCTTAAGTACCGGAAGTTGCAGGTTGTAACGGGTATTCACCTCCATCACATAATTATAAGCCAGTCCGAAAGCGATGATACCGGTAGTGCTGTCATCTTTTCCAATCCATTCTCTGTTGAAGGGCGACATTTCAGCCGCTTCAGTCAATTGAGGTTGCAGGTCGAGCAGGTGCTGGTATTGACGGCGGGCATTGGCAGGAAGCAAAATCCATTTTTGTCGGTTCGTATCCGGCTTTAAAGGATTGGGCAGGGTAGCAGCCCTGCGGATAATGGTAGACCGGGAATGCGAAAGCCGGGTTGTAATGCGAACAATCACCGGCAGCTCCAGGGCTTCGGAAAATGCAAAAGCATAACGCACACAATCGTACGCCTCCTGCTGATTCGAAGGCTCCAGCAACGGAAGTTGGGCAAATCGTGCGTAGTAACGTGTGTCCTGCTCGTTTTGAGAGGAGTGCATTGATGGGTCATCGGCAACTACTACCACCATACCTCCCTTACTACCGGTAGAAGCTGAATTAATAAATGCATCGGCAGCCACATTCAGGCCAACGTGTTTCATGCAAACCATCGATCGCTTTCCGGCATACGACATCCCGAGCGCCGCTTCGTAGGCCGTTTTCTCATTCACCGACCAGGCTGAGCGGACTTTCCCCAATCGGGATTCTTCCGATTGTTGAATGTATTCTGTAATTTCGGTGGAGGGGGTTCCCGGGTAGGCATATACCCCCGAAAGTCCTTCATCGATAGCTGCACGGGCAATCACCTCTGCGCCCAATAACAATTCTCGTTCATTCATCTTGTGTGTTCTTATTCATGGCGGTTATCAGCGGGTTGGCGCGGATTTCCGTCGGTACTGCAAAAGTACAAAATTATCCTTAATATTAAAGTTTTTTTTCTTTAATGATGCCTGTCAGATGATGATTTCTTATAAACATACCCTTTTTTCTGATAAAATAGCATTTTTATTTGATTTTTGCTTTCAATTTTCGATATTTTTTGTATTTTTGCTGCCGAAACAATAACTCACTAAAAAATAGCGCGAATTTATGAAAACCGAACAAGTCCTCGACATGTTGAAGAGGCGTTTTCCCAATGAGCCAGAGTACCATCAGGCCGTAGAAGAAGTGTTGCATTCTATCGAAGCAGTGTACAACGCACATCCCGAGTTCGAAAAGCAGAATCTCATCGAGCGTCTGTGTATCCCCGACCGTATTTTTTCGTTCCGCATTACCTGGGTCGACGATAAAGGTAATGTTCAGACCAACATGGGCTACCGTGTGCAGCATTGCAACGCGATTGGTCCATACAAGGGCGGGATGCGTTTCCACGTTTCGGTGAGCCCTTCTATCCTTAAGTTTTTAGCTTTCGAACAGACTTTCAAAAATGCACTGACAACCTTGCCGATGGGTGGGGGAAAAGGTGGTTCGGATTTCAATCCGAAAGGAAAATCGAATGCAGAAATCATGCGTTTCTGCCAGGCCTTTATGCTCGAACTCTGGCGTCATATTGGTCCTGAAACCGACGTTCCTGCAGGTGATATCGGCGTAGGTGGTCGTGAGGTAGCCTATATGTATGGTATGTACCGCAAACTGGCCCGCGAAAATTCGGGTACATTTACCGGTAAAGGCCTTGAATTCGGCGGTTCGCTTATCCGTCCCGAAGCTACCGGATATGGAAATATCTACTTCCTGATGAACATGCTGAAACGCAAAGGAATTACCGATTTGAAAGGTCAGGTAGTGTCGATATCAGGTTCGGGAAATGTGGCAACTTATACCGCTGAAAAAGTGCTCGAACTGGGTGGTAAGGTGATTACACTTTCCGATTCCAATGGTTATATCTATGATCCCGAAGGCATTACCCAGGAAAAACTCGACTATGTCTTTGAACTTAAAAACATCTACCGTGGTCGTATTAAGGAATATGCCGATAAATACAATTGCAAATACGTAGAGGGTGGTCGTCCGTGGGCCGAAGCCTGTACCATTGCCCTGCCATCGGCTACTCAGAACGAGTTGAACGGTGATGATGCTGCAATGTTGGTTAAGAATGGTTGTTTTGCAGTTTCGGAAGGAGCTAACATGCCTTCGACTCCTGAAGCTGTGGAAGTATTCCTGAAAAACAAGATTCTCTATGCTCCCGGTAAAGCAGCCAATGCAGGTGGTGTTTCGGTTTCCGGTCTGGAAATGACGCAGAACTCCATCAAGCTGAGCTGGACGAAGGAAGAAGTAGATGCCAAGTTAAAAGAAATCATGTTTAACATCCACGAAGCCTGCGTGAAGTACGGAACCGAAGCCGATGGCTATGTAAACTATGTGAATGGCGCGAATATCGCTGGTTTCATGAAAGTTGCAAAAGCCATGATGGCACAGGGAGTGTTGTAGTAATGATAAACGAAAAACGATAAATGATTAATAGGTACCCGTTTAATCATTTATCGTTTTTTTATTTCGCTTTTTCTATTCCCGCCGAATCATTTTTAACATTAAATAATGTTAAAAATGATTCGTTGTTTTTGTGTATTACGAAAAATTCGTAGATTTGCGAAGATTTCGTAATAAATTCTTTTTAAGTACGTTATTAATACAATCATGGAAAAACTAACTCACCAGGAAGAAGAGGTTCTACGTATCATTTTTCAAGTTGAAAAAGGATATATACGCGACTTCATTGAGCAAATGACACCGCCACGTCCACCGTACACAACTGTAGCATCGATTGTAAAAAATCTGCATCGTAAAGGATATCTTAAAGCGGTACGACATGGCAATACCTATGAATACTGTCCGGCACTTGAGGAAAATGAATTTAAATCGCGCTACATGTCGGGCATTGTTGAAAATTACTTCGAGAACTCGTACAAGGAGTTGGTGAGCTTTTTTGCAGAAAAGAAAAAGATATCAGCTGATGAATTGCAGGAAATAATCCGTTTAATTGAGAAAAAATGAACCCACTTCTGATTTACTTTCTTAAGGTTAACATAGCGATTGTCTTGTTTTACCTTTTTTACCGGTTGTTTTTTGCAAACGATACCTTGTGGAAAATCCGGCGGTGGTACCTGATGTCCTGTATCCTGCTGGCAGGAATTTATCCTCTGTTCCCGGTTGTGGGTTTTCTTGAAAACAACGAGCCGGTAGTTAGTATTATTTCGGAATACGTGATGCTGCAGGAAGTGGTTGTTTTACCTGAACAACCATTCGATTACATGCAGGTTCTGTCTATGGCATATGGAATTGTTTCTTTGTTGTTGTTAATCAGACTGATTGTAAGGATAATATCTATCCTTCACATCCGAAATCAGGGGCAAAAAATTCAACTACAGGGCATAAATATTATCAGCATAGATAAAAATCTGGCTCCGTTTTCATTCTTTGGTGATATCTATATAAATCCTGCTCAACATTCCCAAAAAGAAACAGGGGAGATTCTGACCCATGAGCTGACTCATGTACGCCAAATGCATAGTGCCGATGTGCTTTTTGCTGAATTACTTACCATTATTTGTTGGCTTAATCCTGCATCCTGGCTGATGAAGCGTGAGATTCGCCAGAATCTGGAGTATCTTGCCGATGATCATGTTCTGAAATCGGGTTTCGATAGCCGTAGTTACCAGTACCATTTGCTGCAGTTAAGTTGCCCGGGTAACGAATTTCAATTAACGAATCAATTTAATATTTCACCACTTAAAAAAAGAATTGCTATGATGAATCAACAGAAAACCCCGAAAACAGGTGTGCTAAAGTACCTGATGGTCGCACCTTTATTTCTTGCATTGGTTGTATCCAGTAATGCGGAAACCCTTATCCGCCAACTGCAAAGCACCAACGAACCCGTTCTGGAAAAGTATGAAACAACAGCAACTGATGTTCAGGGAGATCATACATTTACAGTTGTAGAAAAGATGCCTTCCTTTCCCGGAGGTGATACACAATTAGTTGAATTTCTGAAAAAGACCATTCAATATCCTGTCAAAGCTCAGGAAGCCGGTACTCAGGGACGCGTTATTTGTCAGTTTGTAATCGAAAAAGATGGTTCGATATCAGAAATTGAGATTGTCAGAAGCGTTGATCCGTTGCTGGATGCTGAAGCCGTTCGTGTAATTGGGCTGATGCCGAAATGGACACCCGGCACGCAAAGAGGCCAGGCAGTAAGGGTGAAATATACCATGCCAATCAATTTTGCACTGAAGGATAAAACTCCGACCCAACAGAATGCCAAAGCAGCAAAGCCCGGTGCGGAATCGCAGCCTGAAGGGCAAAGTGAAGAAAAAGAGCCTGCTGAAAGTAAAGTGCCGCCAATAACAACAAATGAAACCACAAAGGCTGATACTGAAGATCCTGTATTTATAGTTGTCGAAAAAATGCCATCCTTTCCTGGTGGAAGCGACATGTTGTTTCAGTACCTTAATGCTTCTGTGTCATATCCGGTTGAAGCTCACAAAAATAAAGTTCAGGGGAGAGTGATCTGTCAGTTTGTTATTAATAAGGATGGTTCAATTGATGATGTAACTGTAGTCAAAAGTGTTGATCCTCATCTCGATGCAGAGGCCATCAGAGTTATTAAGGCAATGCCGGAATGGACACCCGGTATGCAACGAGGCAAGACTGTCAGGGTAAAATATACCTTACCCATTAACTTCAAATTACAATAAGCTGTGTCTTGCATTAAACGGGCGTGTGATAGTTGAATCCAACTCCGCACGCCCCCATTAATTATTAATTGTTAATATTCAGTTTTCCCATCAGAATCGGTATCGCATTTCTTCCTGTGGGATCGGAGGCCGTCAACCGACTGTTCATGAAGCCTAAAGGGTTCATCTGAAGGCGAAAACTCAGGTTCTTGTTTTCTTTGTTGATGCCTTTGGTGTAGTTAAGCAGTGCTACGCTTACACCGGCTACTGCTCCAACGGCCGAAAGTACAGTCATCCAGGTGCCATCGAAATCGTACCAATACTCATCGCGGTTGCGTGATTCGGCAATTATATAACCGATGCCGGCTCCCATAAAGCCACCGCCTATCATACTCAGGGAAGTAAACATGGCCTGACGGTTCGAGAAGTCGTATTTACGGGCCAGGCGGTCGCCTGCATACAATCCGGCAGCTGCTCCCAACGTGCCTACAGCGGTGTACCAGCGCGGGTCGTCGGGGAGGGCTATCGAAAGCAGGGATACCGGCAAATAGGCCCCTGCCAG
>JAVFAG010000059.1:10878-14152 GCA_034002585.1 Paludibacter sp. | reverse complement strand
TTTTCAAGTAATTTTGATTCTATGTCGGCCCTCATAAACTCAACCTCTTCTATCGTAAGCGACTTCCGGGTGCGGTAAATGTCATTCCCGCTGCCGGTAACAATTTCCAGCGTAAATGTGCTATCGTTGATTTGGTAAAGAAATGCTTCCCTGAAGTCCGGGTATTCTGCAAAATAACCGATTTTCTCAGCCATCATAGCATCCATCGACCGAACTCTACCCGCTTCATCGAATGAAACTTGTTTTTCCTGAGCAACCAACAGTAAGGCGCTCATTAAGAGCAATGCTACGAGTAAACTAACTTTTTTCATGTGTAAACCTATTATTGATTTTTAAAATGCGGCAGTAAAAGTATTGATTTCTGAACAATCTGCTTATCTTTGCCGTTAAATAATCTGTAATTTAATTTCATTCTTAACTAACATAAATAGGGGTTCGGTCAGTTAGAAAATGCCTGAGAAGCGTCAGCCTTTTTATTGACCGTGATTCCTGTCATGATTTTATAATAACCATTTTTATGAAGCACTTTTTTTTATCAGTCGTAATGAGTCTTTTTACGATCGGAACGTTGCAAGCTCAGGAAATTTATGATTTTTCAGTAACTGATATTAGTGGTCAGCCCGTGTCGCTAAGTCAGTACAAAGGTCAGGTGGTAATGATTGTGAATGTGGCCAGTAAATGCGGGCTCACGAAGCAATACGAAGGACTTGAAGCTTTGTACAAAAAGTATAAGGACAAAGGATTTGTAATACTGGGTTTTCCTTGTAATCAGTTTATGGGTCAGGAACCTGGTACCGAAGCAGAAATTCTTGAATTTTGTACGGTTAATTACGGCGTTACGTTTCCCATGTTTTCTAAAATTGAGGTGAATGGGGAAGGTACACATCCTTTGTATCAGTTTCTGAAAAAAAAATTACCCGGTGCGGGTGGTAAGTCGGATATAGAATGGAATTTTGCGAAGTTCCTCATCAATCGTGAAGGGAAGCCGGTAGAGCGCTTCAATCCACGAACGAAACCTGAAGATACCGTTCAGTCGATTGAGAAGCTGCTATGATTGTAAAAGAAAAACTGCTACCGGTAGGGCAGTTGATTAAGCCGCACGGGATACACGGTGAAATGACTTTTGAGTTTAGCTCGGATGTGTTCGACCGCGAAAAAATTCCTTTTTTTATGCTGGAAATCGATGGTATTATGGTGCCATTCCGGGTTCAGAATTACCGTATTCGATCTTCGTCGGCAGCTCTTCTTCAACTGAAGGGAATCGACTCGGAAGAAAAAGCCCGAAAGATGTGTGGATCTACGGTGTATGTATCGGACGAATATCTTGGTAAAATGGAGGATGATGAGATGGAAGTTCAGTATTTTCAGGGTTTTACGCTGGTCGATGCCGCTTCGGGATGGACAGGGACCATCAGCGAAGTGGATGAAACGACCGAGAATGTGTTGTTTGTTGTGATGAAGGATGAAGAGGAATTCCTGATTCCGGCCAGTCCCGGTTACATCGTGAACGTTGACCACGACAAGCGAATTATTACCATGGAATTGCCCGGCGGGTTGCTTGAGCTGTAGATACTTCACCTGCATTCGCAATTCAGGGCAGACTTCCGGAGCTTAAGCCCTGTTCGTTAGGTCCGGAATGAGGAGTTGTAACCCCATCACTTCATCGAATACACAATTTCTTTAACCCAGGCTGCCCATTCGGCCTGGGTTTTACTTTTGTCGAAAGTTTGCCAGGGAATTGCCTTGCCGATTTTAATGGTGAACGTACTGCCGCGCTGTTTGAACATTTCGTCGGAAAGGTACATCATTTCG
Source organism: Paludibacter sp. (assembly GCA_034002585.1). Classification (GTDB taxonomy): domain Bacteria; phylum Bacteroidota; class Bacteroidia; order Bacteroidales; family Paludibacteraceae; genus Paludibacter. Next base: position 12,340 of record JAVFAG010000059.1, on the reverse strand, counting down.
ATATTGAATTTTATACCCAGGAACTTACGGATGCGTGCCAGATTGTAAAAAAAGTTGGAATTACGTCCTTCAAAATATATCGGCACCACGTCGCGCTTGTACTGCACTGCTTTGGCAATAAAATTCTTTTTCCATTCCGGATCCACAATCTGCCCATTGATTTTACGCGAACACATACCTGCCGGATAGGTCACTAAATGGTTGTCGGAATTATACAGGTCGTCCATCATTTGGGCATGGTGCTTCGACTGGGATCCCAGCTTGTTTACCGGAATAAACATTTCCTTCAGTGGTTCGAGATTGGTAAGCAGGTCGTTGGAAAAAAAACGGACTTTGCCATCGTACTCGCGTCCAATTAAATAGCCGGTTGCCATCCCATCCAGTCCACCCAGTGGATGATTGCTGGCAAAAATATAACGACCCTCTTTCGGTGGCAGGTTTTCACGACCGTAAATTTCGGTTTTAATGCCCATGAATTTCAATCCAGCTTCAATAAAATCCAGATTTTTGGCCGTTGGGTGATCCACGAAAAATTGATTTATCTCTTCCTGATGCACAATTTTCTTCAGGTAATTAACCAGAAATTTAGGCACTTTTTTATTTTTTGCCCGCTGCTTTACTACCTGGTCGATATCAATTTTGATGATGGGATGTGGCTTCATGAACGTGTTTTTGTTACTGTTTCAGTCCGCAAAAATAATAAAAAAACCCGTATTAACATGTATGGGCTTGTGGCCATTATTGCGAAGTGTTTGCTTGAAAAGTTATCAACACTGTAAAGATCCCCCACTTTAGTGTAAAATGCGTCTATTTTGTAAAAATAAAATTTTATAGCTCTGATTTATAAAGAGATAAGTTCTACTTTTGGCTTCAGGTTTTCTGTTGATAAACCGTTGAAAAACTGTCGGAATCACCTTTATATCTGTTGAAAAATATTTTAGTGGGGAATTGTGGGGAATTAGAAAATCTTTTTATACTTTTACACTTGGAAAAACAGGTTCAGAAATTATGTCCACATTCATAGGAAAATACGAGGTAAAAGCCGATATCAAGGGAAGAGTTTTCATCCCTTCGGTGTATCGCAAGCTACTGCCTGAGGCCGACCGCGACAGGTTGGTGATGCGTCGCGATACCGACAACGACTGCCTTGTGATGTATCCTATACCGGTGTGGAATGCCAAGGTAGAAGAGCTCAAATCAGCGCTTGATGAGTGGAATCCGGAAGATCAGCTCATGCTTATGCAGTACGTTTCGGAAGCCGAATGGGTGGATATCGACAGTCAGGGGCGTGTGCTCATTTCACGGAGGCACCTGCAGGAGATTGGTGTGGAAAGCACCGAAATGCTGTTTGTGGGAATGATCGATCGCTTTGTGTTGTGGGGAAAGCCTAATTATGAAAAGGCAGGTATTCCGCGTCAGCAGCTGGCCGATCGACTAAAAGAAAAAATGATGAGGAAATAAA
>JAVFAG010000059.1:0-10778 GCA_034002585.1 Paludibacter sp. | reverse complement strand
AAAAAGACGGGCGACTTGTTGTACTTACCTATCATTCGCTGGAAGATCGCCTCGTGAAAAATTTCATCAAAACAGGGAATTTTGAAGGTAAACAGGAAAAGGATTTTTACGGAAATGTGCTGGCTCCGCTGGTTGCGGTAAACACTAAAGTTGTCGTGGCTTCGGATGAGGAAGTTGCTGTCAATCCAAGATCGCGAAGTGCAAAACTGAGAATAGCCGGAGTAAAAGCCTGAGGAAATGAAACGACTGATAGAAAAAATAAAGCAGAACGAGGATTTTCAGGATATCGTATCGAGTAGTCCGCGTGATATTCTCAACGGCAACATCCTGACAAAACGCTTTTTTCGTCGTCAGTATCTGCTGATTGCTCTTGTAGTATTTCTCGCAGTGGTGTACATCAACAACCGCTACGAAAGCGAAAAGATGATGACGCGCATCAGCGCACTGAAGAAGGATATTCAGGATGCCAGGTACGAATCGCTTACTATTTCGGCTGAACTGGCAGAAATCTCCCGTCAGTCGAGTATCGAACAGCTCCTGCGCAGTAAAAACATGCAACTCAAACCCGGGCACCAATCGCCCATTGTGATTGAAACAACAAGCCATGACTGATAAAAGAAGAGAAATAGTGGTTCGCTTCGGTGTCATCTACCTGATGATCGCCTTCTTTTTCGTTCTGGTGGTCTGGAAAATGATTCAGATTCAGTTTGTGGAAGGTGAAGAATGGATGAAGCTGGCAGAAAAGCAGAAAATTACCGATATTATTGTTAAGCCTAAACGAGGTAACATTTACGCGGCCGATGGTCGATTGCTGGCGAGTTCCATTCCTACCTATTATGTGTATATGGATACCAGGGTGCCGGCTTTGCGGCTTAAAGACGGCGAGTTGTTTCATTCGAATGTGGACTCGCTATCGCTGGCTCTTTCCGGTTTCTTCGGCGATCGTACTCCCCTGCAATACCGTCAGTTGTTACGCAACGGGTACGACAAGCAGACAGGCAGTTTGCTGATTTATCCCAAACGAATTACCTATTCACAGTTGAAGGAACTACGCAAACTTCCGCTTTTCCGGCTGGGACGTATGAAGAGTGGCCTTATCGAGCGTGAATATGTGCGCCGGGTGAAGCCCTTTGGTTCTCTGGCATCGCGTACCATCGGCGATGTATATGCCGACGAAGTAAAAGGCGGACGAAGTGGCCTCGAAGCGTCGTTCAACGAGGTGCTCGTGGGTGTAAATGGCGTTTCTACCCGCCAGAAAGTGGCCAACAAGTACATTGAAACCATGGAGGTGCAGCCTGTCGACGGGATGGATGTCATCTCTTCCATAGATGTAGAGTTACAGGATATTGCCGAGAAGGCGTTGCGGGATACCATCGATGGTATTGGTGCCGTATCGGGAACGGTTGTAGTGATGGAAGTGGCAACGGGAGCCATTCGGGCGATGGTAAACCTCGATCGTAACCCCGTCACAGGAGAATATTATGAAAATACAAACCATGCGTTGCGTGATCAGGTAGAGCCGGGATCAACCTTTAAAATTGCTTCGCTGATGGCTGTGCTCGACGAAGGGAAATATTCACTTACCGACGAGTTTGATATTCATCACGGTATTTATCCGATTGCCAACCGTATAATGCGCGACCACAATGCCCATCGGGGTGGATACGAACGTCTTTCGGTGGAGGAAATTATTCAGGCTTCGTCGAATGTGGGAACTGCACAGATGGTGATGGGCACCTTTGGCAGCAATCCTTCAAAGTACATTGAAAAATTGTATTCGTACCGGCTCAACGATTCGCTTCCCATACAAATGAAAGGGGTGGCCAAGCCTTGGATTAAACATCCGAAGAAGGACAAAGACCTGTGGTATGCTACCTCATTGCCGTGGATCTCCATTGGTTATGAAACGAAAATTCCACCGATTTATACCCTTACTTTTTTCAATGCCATTGCCAATAACGGAAAAATGGTGAAGCCCTTGTTTGTTCATGAAATACGAAAAAATGGTCAGACTATTAAGTCCTTCCAAACTGAGGTTATGGTCGATAAGCTATGTAAACCTTCAACCCTGAAGGATGTACAGCAAGCACTCCGGGGAGTGGTGGAAGGTAAACACGCTACAGCCCGTAATGTGAAATCGGATATTGTTACTATAGCCGGAAAGACAGGTACAGCTTTGGTATCGCAGGGCGCAGCCGGATATCGTGCCGGGCAAACCAAGTATAATGTTTCTTTTGCCGGTTATTTTCCTGCCGAAAATCCCAAATACAGCTGCATCGTAGTACTGAATGCCCCTTCGGGAATTCCGTCGGGTGGAAGAATGGCGGGTGCTGTATTTAAGGAAGTGGCCGAACGAACTACTATTCTTAAATCGAATCGCACACCTGAAGATCTTAAAAACGACACCCTGCGCATAGAACCACACTGGCCTGTAAGCAGCGGAGGAAATAACCTGGCAGTACGTAAAGTGCTTACTCAGCTTGAAATACCTCTTGTGGTTTCGGAGTGTAACTGGGTCAAACCCAGTGTAACGCCTATCGACCAGGTACAAATGGAAGAATTTAAACTGCCAAAAGGACTTATTCCTGATGTTACCGGCATGGGAGCCCGCGATGCTGCCTATCTGCTGGGAAATCTGGGAATGGAAGTGCGCATGAAGGGCCGCGGAAAAGTAGTCGCCCAGAGTCGTAAACCGGGCACCGCACTGGGCGAAGGCGGTGTCATCGAAATTCAACTGCAATAATACCGACTGAATATGACAGAACAACGAGTACTTAGTCAGCTGATTTATGAACTTCCGGTGGTGCAGGTAACCGGCAGCGCTAACGTTTTAATAGCGTCGATTGAATTCGACTCACGGAAAATTACGCCGGGCGCCTTGTTTGTCGCTACATCGGGCACAGCCACCAATGGGCACCAGTACATTGATACGGCTATTCAGGCCGGTGCTGTGGCGGTGGTTTGCGAGCAATTACCTTCACAGCTCAATCCGGAAGTGTGCTATGTTAAAGTGACCAACAGTGCTATTGCATTGGGTTATCTGGCATCGGCCTGGTACGATTTCCCATCCTCTAAACTGACCCTGGTGGGGGTTACCGGAACCAATGGTAAAACCACCATTGCCACGCTGTTGTACGAACTCTTCCGGGCTATGGGACATAAAACGGGACTTCTTTCCACAGTTGTTAATTATATTGACACTCAGGCTGTGGAAGCTACCCATACTACTCCCGATGCGCTGTCGATCAACCGCCTGATGGCTGAAATGGTAGAGGCAGGCTGTTCGTATGCATTTATGGAAGTAAGCTCACATGCCGTGGAGCAGGGCCGCATTGCCGGACTGGAGTTCGATGGTGGAATTTTCACCAACCTCACGCGCGATCACCTCGACTATCATCTTACCTTCGAAAATTACCTCAAAGCAAAAAAAGGATTTTTCGACGCTCTACCTGCCACTGCTTTTGCATTAACCAACGTGGATGATAAAAACGGCCTGGTGATGCTACAGAATACTGCGGCCCGCAAATGTACCTATTCGTTGCGGACGATGGCCGATTTTAATACCCGAATTCTGGAACATGGCTTCGAAGGTATGCTGCTCGATATGAACGATAAGGAAGTGAATGTGTCGTTTATTGGCCGTTTTAATGCAGCCAACCTGACAGCTGTATACGGAGCTGCGATGTTGTTGGGGGCCGATGAGCTCGAAGTACTGCGGGTAATGAGTAGTTTGAACTCTGTTTCCGGACGTTTCGAAACACTGCGTGCTCCTTCGGGATATACGGCCATTGTGGATTATGCCCATACACCGGATGCCCTGGTGAATGTAATTACCACCATTAACCAAATTTTGCAGGGAAGTGGCCGGCTGATTACAGTGGTGGGATGTGGCGGCAACCGCGACAAGGGCAAACGTCCGATTATGGCGCGTGAAGCCGTGGAAGGAAGCTGGAAAGCAGTGCTGACCTCTGATAATCCGCGCTTCGAGAATCCGCAGGAAATATTGAATGATATGCTGGCCGGGCTCGATCCGGTACAGAAAAGCAAAAGCATTACGATTGTTGACCGTCGCGAGGCTATTAAAACGGCCTGTGCGCTCGCTCAGCCCGGTGATGTGGTGCTGGTAGCCGGCAAAGGTCACGAAGATTATCAGATTATTCAGGGCGTGAAACACCATTTCGACGACCGTGAAGAAGTAAAAAAGTGTTTTGTGTAAATTTTAATACGAAAGAATATGCTCTACCATTTATTCAGCTATCTCGACCGCTATTTTGATGTGCCCGGTGCCGGTATGTTCAACTACATCTCATTCCGTACAGGGTTGGCTTTTATCCTGGCGCTGATGCTTTCGACATTGTTTGGACGTAGAATTATCGATTTTCTACAAAAAAAGCAAATCGGTGAAACCATTCGCGACCTCGGCCTCGAAGGGCAAATGGCCAAAAAGGGTACTCCCACTATGGGTGGAGTGATCATCATCATCGCTATCCTGATCCCAACATTGCTGGTAGCCAATCTGAATAATATTTACATCCTGCTGATGATTATAACCACCGTTTGGCTGGGGATGATAGGCTTTCTCGATGACTATATCAAGGTGTTTCTTAAAAATAAAGAAGGTCTGAGTGGTAAATCGAAGATAGTAGGGCAGGTGGGACTTGGACTTATTGTGGGACTTACCCTGTATCTCAGTCCGGATGTGGTAATACGTGAGAACAAGGAGATTAAGGGCGACAATAATCGTGTGGAGGATGTACATTATGCTAAAGTGGATGTGAAATCTACCCAGTCGACTATCCCATTCTTTAAAAATAACAACCTGAATTATGCCGATGCCTTTAAATCGCTGGGCGATAAGCAGCAGATTTACGGTTGGATTCTGTTTGTGCTGGTGGTGATTTTTATTGTGACCGCCGTATCCAATGGAGCGAATATTACAGATGGTCTCGATGGGCTGGCAACAGGCTCTTCGGCCATCATCGGGGTAATACTTGGAATTTTGGCCTATGTGTCGGGTAACGTCAATTACGCAGGTTACCTCAATATAATGTATATCCCCGGAACAGGGGAGATGGTGGTCTTTGCAGGTGCATTTATCGGTGCAACCATCGGTTTTTTGTGGTACAATTCCTATCCGGCACAGATTTTCATGGGCGATACGGGTAGTCTGACAATCGGCGGTATCATCGCTGTTTTTGCCATTGCTATTCGTAAGGAATTACTCATTCCCATCTTGTGTGGAGTGTTCCTGGTCGAAAATCTGTCGGTGATGCTTCAGGTTTCCTATTTTAAATATACGAAGAAGAAATACGGTGAAGGAAGGCGAATCTTTAAAATGTCGCCCCTGCATCATCATTTTCAAAAGCCCGGCGATGGAAGCATACAGGCGCTGATACAAAATCCGAAAATTCCTCTTCCGGAATCGAAAATTGTGATTCGATTCTGGATAATTGGTTTGATACTCGGCGTATTAACCATCATTACCCTGAAGATTCGATAAGTTATGAAGCGGATAGTGATACTGGGCGGAGGAGAAAGCGGTGCCGGAGCAGCAGTGCTGGCAAAGCAAAAAGGATTCGATGTGTTCGTGTCCGACTTGTCGGTGATTAAGCCGGAATACAAGTCGCTGCTTGATGAGTACGGCATTGCCTGGGAGGAAAGACAGCATACCGAATCGTTGATTCTGAATGCTGATGAAATTGTTAAAAGTCCGGGAATCCCTGATAAGGCTCCGTTGATTAAAAAGATAGTCGAAAAAGGCATCCATATTATCTCTGAGATCGAATTTGCTGGTCGTTATACTTCCTCCAAAATGATTTGCATCACCGGTAGTAATGGTAAAACCACGACTACCTCGCTCATTTATCACATCCTGAAAAATGCAGGACTCGATGTGGGGTTGACCGGAAATATCGGAAACAGTCTGGCGCTGCAGGTGGCTATCGATCCGCACGACTGTTATGTAGTGGAGCTCAGCAGTTTCCAACTCGATCATATGTTTGAGTTCAAAGCCGATATTGCGGTATTGCTGAACATCACACCCGACCATCTCGACCGCTACGAGTATAAATTCGAGAACTATGTGGATGCCAAGTTCCGGATTGCCCAAAATCAAACGTCCAACGATGCTTTTATCTACTGGGAAAATGATCCGGTGGTGAGTGCCGAACTGGCTAAACGAAAAATCGGGGCACAGTTGTATCCCTTTGCCATCGATCGGAGCGAAAAAACAAAAGCTTTTGTCGAAGAAAATCAGTTAGTAATACAAACCCTCAATACCCTTTTTACAATGCCACAAAACGAATTAGCATTGAAAGGAATGCACAATACCTATAACTCAATGGCAGCAGGACTGGCAGCGACGATACTCCATGTGAAGAAAGAACAAATCCGTCAGTCGCTGCTCGACTTCAAAGGGGTGGAGCACCGTCTTGAATATGTGGCCACCGTAAAAAATGTGACCTATATCAATGATTCGAAAGCGACGAACGTGAACTCCTGCTGGTATGCGCTTCAGAGTATGAAAACGCCGGTGGTTCTGATTTTGGGCGGTACCGACAAGGGTAACGACTACAGCGAGATTGAAGCGCTTGTAAAAGAAAAAGTGAGAGCTCTCATTTTTATGGGGCTTGACAATACTGCCTTACATGCTTTTTTTGACGATAAGATTCAGAAAATAAGCGATGTGCAATCGATGGACGATGCGGTGAAAGAGGCCTACCGACTGGCAAAAGCAGGCGATACCGTGTTGCTGTCGCCCTGTTGTGCCAGTTTCGACTTATTTAAAAACTACGAAGACCGTGGCGCGCAGTTCAAACAATGCGTACGAAATTTATGAACTCACTATTAAAAAAATACCTCAAGGGCGATTTTACACTGTGGGCAGTGTTTGTTGGACTGTGTCTCATTTCTGTGATGGAGATGTACAGTGCTTCGAGTACCCTGGCCTACCGCGCCATGAGCCATACCGCCCCTATTCTGCGACATGTTGTTTTTCTGGGAATGGGAGCCTTCCTGGCTTTTCTGGTACATCTCGTTCCGTATAAATACCTCCGACTGGTTTCTTACTTTCTACTGCTGATGTCTCTGTTTACATTGGTGTTGGTTCTTGTAATCGGAAAATCGGAAAACGATGCTACACGATGGTTGGAAATCGGAGGCTTTCAGTTTCAACCTTCCGAATTAGGCAAACTCTCGCTCATCATTGTGGCAGCCGACCTGATTGCACGCATGAAGATATCGGAAGCCAACGAGAAAAGGTATTTCCCGGTTTTAGCAATAACAATGCTGGCGGTATGCGGACTTATTCTCCCTGAAAACTTCTCCACGGCTATTATACTGATGGGAGTTATTTTTTTGATGATGGTTATCGGAAGTGTTTCCTGGACAAGGATTTTGAAACTCGGTGGAGGACTTATGGCGGCTGCAACCCTGGCGGTTATGCTGGTTTTACTCGTTCCTCAGGAAAAGATGCCAAAAGCTTTCGACCGGGCCTATACCTGGGTGGGTCGTGTTGAACGCTTTGTGAACGAAGAGGATGTACCTGAAGAGAAATACGTTATCAATGATGAAAATCTGCAGGTACAGCACGGTCGTATCGCTATTGCTCGCGGTGGACTGATTGGTGTTTTTCCCGGTAACAGTGTGCAGCGCGATTTTCTTCCGCAGGCCTATTCCGATTTTATCTACGCCATTATTGTGGAAGAGATGGGCTTGATAGGCGGTGTTTTCGTCATCCTGTTATATATGATTTTGCTGTACCGTGCCGGACGAATTGCAACTAAAAGTGCAACGGTGTTTCCGGCTATTGTAATGATAGGTCTTTCGCTGATGATAGTTTTTCAGGCTTTTATAAGCATGGCCGTGGCTACCAGTCTCGGTCCGGTAACCGGTCAGCCACTCCCCATGATCAGTCGTGGAGGTACGGCCATTCTCATTACCAGCATTTATTTTGGAATTATGTTTGGCATCACCCGCCAGATTAAAGAAGAAACCGATAAACCCGTTAAAAATGAAGAATAATCAGAACGCAAAACAGCCTGCCCGCATCATCATCAGCGGTGGCGGCACAGGTGGACATATTTTCCCGGCCATTAGTATTGCAAATGCGCTGCGCGAACAACTTCCCGATGCAGATATTCTGTTTGTGGGAGCCCTTGGGCGTATGGAGATGGAACGGGTGCCTCAGGCAGGGTACCGCATTGAAGGACTGCCGGTGCGGGGCTTCGATCGCAAAAATCTGCTGAAAAACATTCCGGTGCTGATCGATTTATTGCGCAGTATGCTTAAGGCCCGTACGCTCATTCGAAATTTTCGACCCGAAGTAGCAATTGGAGTGGGCGGTTATGCCAGCGGTCCGATACTGAAGGCTGCAGCAGCTAAGGGTATTCCTACAGTGTTGCAGGAACAAAACTCGTATGCGGGAGTTACCAATAAGCTTCTGGCGCAAAAAGCAGCATTAATTTGTGTGGCCTACGATGGTATGGAACGCTTTTTCCCCGCCGGTAAACTGGTGAAAACCGGTAATCCGGTGCGCAGCGATCTGCTTAAGATGAACCCCAAAGCGCCTGAAGCCTATGAATTTTTCGGATTAAGTGCTTCGAAACCTACGCTGCTAATTATCGGGGGAAGTCTTGGGGCCCGAACCATCAACCAAAGTGTAATTGGGCATCTCGAAGCGCTGAAAGATTCGGGTGTGCAGGTCATCTGGCAAACCGGTAAATTTTACATCGATGAAGCACGTGCATCAGCCGCTAAGGTGAATAATTCCCTCCTGTTAGTAACCGATTTCATCTCACGGATGGATTATGCCTTTTCGGTGGCCGATTTGGTGATTTCAAGGGCCGGTGCCGGAACCATTTCCGAACTGTGTTTATTGGCCAAGCCGGTAATTTTAGTACCTTCGCCCAATGTTGCCGAGGACCATCAGACTAAAAATGCACTGGCTTTGGTGGAAAAAGAGGCGGCTGTACTGGTAAAGGATGCACAGGCGAGGGAGGAATTGATTCCCCGGGCCCTTGAACTGATGCCGCAGGTTGAAAAGCTTAAAAAGCTGAGTGAAAATATACTATTGCTGGCCGAAGAAAATAGTGCCGGTAGAATAGCTTTACAGGTGATGAAAATATTAAAGCGATGAGTGTACAATCAATGGAAAATTTTACCCGGTATTACTTTCTGGGTATTGGTGGAATAGGGATGAGCGCCATTGCCCGCTACTACAAGGTACAGGGCTTCGATGTGGCGGGCTACGACCGTACCTCCACACGTCTGACTGCCGATTTGCAGACGGAAGGCATTGAAGTATGCTATACCATGGGCGTATCGTCGGTTCCTGCCCGTTTTACTGATAAAACAAAAACGCTGGTGATACTGACTCCTGCGATTCCAGAGGATCACCCGCAGCTGGTTTATTTCAGGGAAAAGAATTTCCGTGTAATGAAACGGGCCGAGGTGCTCGGTTATATCACCAGCCAAAATAAGGGAATTTGCATTGCAGGAACACATGGTAAAACTTCAACTTCAACCATTACAGCACACTTGCTGTACCAGTCGAAGGTTGATTGTAATGCTTTCCTGGGTGGTATCTCCAATAATTACAATACTAATTTGCTGCTGTCGAAAGAAAGTAATCTGGTGGTGATTGAGGCCGACGAATACGATCGTTCGTTTCATCACCTGACTCCCTACATGGCTGTCATTACCTCGGCCGATGCCGATCATCTTGATATTTACCACACCCACGAAGCAGTAAAAGAAAGCTACGAGCATTTCGCTTCCCTGGTTCGTCCCGGTGGTGCCATCATCGTACGAAAGGGAATCGATTTGCATCCCGTATTGCAAAAGGGAGTGAAAGCTTACACTTATTCGATGGACGAAGGGGGAGATTTTCATGCTGCGAATATCCGGATTAAACCGGGTGAAATTCGCTTCGATTTTGTAACCCCTACCGAACGAATTGCCGATGTGCGGCTGGGTGTTCCGGTGAAAATCAATGTGGAAAACAGTGTGGCTGCAATGGCATTGGCCTGGCTCAACGGGGTTACCTCCGACGAACTACGCACGGGTCTTTCCTCCTTTTCGGGAGTATACCGCCGCTTTAATATCATCTATAAATCTCCCACCCTGGTGTATGTCGACGATTACGCGCATCATCCCAGCGAATTATCTGCAGGTATCTCCTCCATCCGGGAGATGTATCCGGATCGTAAAATTACAGGTATCTTTCAGCCTCATCTGTACACCCGCACCCGCGACTTTGCCGACGATTTTGCCCGTGTATTATCGACGCTCGACGAGCTGATACTGCTCGATATTTATCCGGCCCGTGAACTTCCGATTGAAGGGGTTGATTCGCAAATGCTGCTCGACAGAGTAACGATTGATAAAAAGGAGCTTTGTAGTAAGGAAGAGCTGATTCCATTGCTCACTAACCGCGAAGGGATGGAAGTGGTGGTAACTTTTGGTGCCGGCGATATCGATGCTCTGGTTCCGGAGATCAAACAACTATTTAAAAAGAGAAAACTTTAAAAACGAAAGAGCAGGATGAAGTTTAAGAAGCTGGCCGGAATTGTGGTAGTGTCGTTGCTCGTAAGCGCAGCAATGGCCTATACTGTGTTTGCCCTGCTGGCTTTTCGCCCGGTGGAAGAACAACGGAAATGCTACGACCTTATCGTGTCGATTGAGGCAAAGGTGCCTTTGCTGAACGAGGACGAAGTACATCTGATGTTGCGTGAGCGGGAGTTACATCCAATTGGAGTGCTTTTGTCGGAGTTGCGTAC
>JAVFAG010000058.1:12946-19603 GCA_034002585.1 Paludibacter sp. | reverse complement strand
GCATCGGCCGGTGAAGTGGGAGATGATAACTTCATTCAGGGTCGTAACGACCTTCGCTGGATGTATGTTTCGCAGTGGACTTCCTCGAATGTTAGTGTAGATATAAATAATCCGGGAATTTTTGCCCTGGGTGGACAAAATGCAGGCGCAAAATCGCCTTACACGCTTTACCTCGAAAAGGTAATTGCGAATAAAGATCTGCATTGGGAACGTTCGTTCAAAAAGGATATTGGATTAGAATTTTCAGCCTTTAAAGGAGGTATCACCTTCGATTTCGATTATTTTGAAGATAACCGTCGCGATATTTACATGGAAGGATCCGAACGAAGTATTCCTGAGTGGTTTGGTTCAAGCTCGGCTCCGGGTGCCAACCTGGGTGCTGTGGATACCAAAGGGTATGAAATTGTACTCGGACTCAAGCATAACTTCACTAAAAACACCAAAGCCTGGGCCGATATGAGTTTCACACATGCAGTGGATAGAATTCTTTCCAAAGATGATCCGTTCCTTCGTCCTTCGTACCTCAAACAGGAAGGATATGCTATTGACCAAACCCGTTCGGCTATCCCCGGTGGAATTATGCAGAACTGGGACGATATTTATATGTCGACACCCCTTACTACCGGTGATGATAAAAAACGCACGGGCTATTACGATGTGATTGATTTCAACGGCGATGGAAATTTTAACGGAACTTACGATAATGTTCCATGGGGCTATCCCAATCGTCCGCAAAACACCTGGAATGTAACCCTTGGAAGTTCGTACAAAGGACTGAGTCTGGTAGCGCAGATTTATGCTCAAACCAATACCAACCGTAGTTATGTACTCGATAGTTTTTCGCAAAATATTGGAAACCTGTATTTCAAAGAAAATGGTGATTACTGGTCGAAAGAAAATCCGGATGGTGTAAAAACCATTTACCCATGGCGGGTGCTTGCAGCCAATACCGAACCACTTCGTAACTTATACGATGGTTCAATGGTTCGTCTGAAAATGGTGGAACTAGCCTACCGTTTCTCAACGGCCAGTTGTAAGAAAATGGGTGTTGAAGGCCTGAGAGTTTTCCTGAACGGCAACAACCTCTATTTGTGGACTAAAATGGCGGACGACAGAGAGTACGGTGGTGGAAACCGTGGAACTTATCCAACCCTGAAGCGCTTTAATGTAGGTTTTAATCTTGATTTATAATACACATACGAAGATGAAAAAAATTAGCAACTATATACTTGTTTTCTGTGCATTGATTCTGGTTTCTTCCTGCGAAGACTACCTTGATCGTCCCCAGCAATCGGAATTGCCGGTTGAGGATATATTCAAAGATTTTGTACATGCACAGGGGTTTGTGGAAGTAATGTACCGTTATGTGGTAAATCAGGCCAATAGTGGAAATCAGAATGATGGTTCCAACTTTTTGTTGGCCGAGGAAGTCATCTCAGCCAACTCAGGGATGCTTCCCTACCGGTTTGATATGGGGAACATGGAATTTGCTGTGTCGGTACAGGGTTCGTTGAGCGTGAACAATAACCTGGGTGGACTGGGTTACTTCGACCGTCCCGATATGAATGGATCGACACCATCGTGGGAACACGATTATCCTACTGTTCGTCCGGGTATCTGGGATGGATGGAAAGCGATTCGTATTGCCAATATAGTATTGGATAATATGCATTTAATGACAGGTGCTTCGGAAACCGAGAAAAACCTAATCAAGGGTCAGGCGCTGTTTTTCAGAGCTTATTTCCACAGTGAAATCATGAAATACTGGGGACGTATTCCCTATGTTGATTTTGTGATTACGGGGAATAACGACGATTACAAACTGCGTCGTCCGGATACCTATAAGGAGTGTGCCATGAAGGCTGATGCGGATTATGCAGCAGCTGCCGCCCTTTTACCCAACAACTGGGATGACTTGAAAGATGATCCTACGGCTAAGTTATATACTTTTAAAACAGAGACTTTTGGTAATAACCTGATGCGTATCAATAAGGCAATTGTGTATTCCTTTAAAGGTAAAAACCTGCTGATGGCAGCCAGTCCGTTGATGAAAAATTCTACTTCTGCTACACCTCCTGATACTTATGATTACGATCAGGAATTGTGCGAACTGGCAGCTGCCGATTTTGCACGTGTTATTCAAATGGACCGTGATAATGTGAATAATCTTGGATTGGCAACGGCTGCAAACTACTACCGTTTGTTCTACACCGATGCAACTTCTATCGGACGTCTTCAGTGGCCGGGTACCGCTATCAATATGGGAAGTGGTGAAGGCGAATATATTTTCAGTTCGACTGCTGCCGCGCTCAACTTCACCCGGGCTCAGGCTTCAGCGTATATGCCTTACACCAATAAAATCAATCCGGTTCGTCCTACCCATCGGTATATAAACCGTACGTTCGGTACTGCCAACGGCCTTGCCTGTTCGGAAGACCCAACTTACGATCCTCAAAAGGAATTCGAAAACCGCGACCCTCGTTTTTACATCAATCATATTGTGGATGGTGACACCATCATCCGGAATATGGGTGCCAGTACAAAATACAAGTATGCCCAGTTGTATACCACAGGTGAATCGCGCAAAATTAACTCGGTGGAGAATTTTGAAACCGGTTATTTTATCAAGAAATGGGCTGACATTACCTTTAACAACGCCACAACCAGTGGAATGCCACCTTCGGATAATCCCGATAATATCACCAACTTCAACTCCTTCAGGATGAATATGCGCCTTGCCGATGTGTACCTGATGTATGCAGAAGCCCTTGCTGCAACCACAAAATATGGGGTAGCTACTGCACCGAATTTTAGTCATCTGCCCGGAGCTCCATCGGCGATAGAAGTCATTAATATGCTTCGTGCACGGTTTGGAATTCAAACTGTACAGGCTGCTTATCAGAGCATTGGAGTGAATATTCTGGGCGACCGTAACCGCTTTTTGGACGTGGTACGCCGCGAACGATCCATTGAACTGGCCTACGAAGGTCATCGCTGGGACGATATCCGTCGCTGGGTGTTGGCTCACTTACCTGATTATAAAACAAAGTCGGCTATTGATTTCGAACGTGACACCTATGCTGAAACTGCACGCGGAAACTTCCGGAATGTGAACTTTAACGAGCGGATTATCCGGACAAGGGTTTGTGAATATCCAAAACATTACTGGATTCCTTTCACTACCAAGCAAACCGAAATGTTTGAAGGTTTTCCACAAAATCCGGGTTGGTAATTAGTCGTCAATTTAACTTTAAAAGAATAATCACATGAAGTATATATCAAATTTTTGGGTTGTTTTGGGACTGGCTACTGCATTGAATGGAACAGTGTCGGCGCAGTTGGAACAGAAAAACTCATCAGCCTCATGGAACAAGGTAAATGATACCACCAAAATTGACCTGGGTTTTCAGAAACTTTCGAAACGAGATGCTGTTTCGTCGCTGGCTACGGTGAAGCCGGGGGAGCGCCTCACCTTCGACGATGCTGAAGCAGCCGGAAATCAAATGGACATCTTGCTGGGTTTGACAGGTGGAAATAATATCCGTAATATCGGTTCGGCTCTTTATGTAATCGACGGTATTGCCGGCCGTGATATTAATCTGCTGAATGCCAGTGAAATTGAAAGCATCACGATTCTGAAAGATGTAAATGCACTGGCTTTGTACGGTGCGCAGGGACGCAACGGGGTAATAGTAATCACGACTAAAAGAGGTCAGGCCCTGAAAAACCAGGTGAACGTGAAAGTGAATCAGGGAATCAGAAGTCCGAAATCCTATCCCAATTACCTGGGAGCGGCTGAATACATGGAATTGTACAACGAAGCCCGTGTGAACGACGGCCTGGCCAAAACATACGATTCGCTATCTATAGTCCGCACCCGTTCAGGACTTAATCCCTACCGGTATCCGGATGTGAGTTTTTATAACAGCGATTACTTAAAACCATTTACCACACAAACATCAGTTATTACTGAGTTTAGTGGAGGTAACGATGATTTGAGGTACTATGTGAATCTGAATTACGAGAACAACGGTACCATTGAAAAGATTAATCCGGAGGTAAACAAGGGAACCAATTCGTACAAAGTAAGAGGTAACCTCGATTTTCCGGTGAATCGCTGGATTAAGAGTACTGTTGATATTATGGCCAGTATTATTTCCAAGAAATCGCCCAATACAAGTATTCTTTCCGAAGCAACAAGCTTCCGCCCCAATTTGTATGCGCCTTTTCTACCGGTATCGATGATTCGTGATTCATTAGGTACACAGCTCACTTCCATGAAAACCTATATGGATGGAAAGTATATTCTGGGAGGTTCGGGATCGTATAAGTCGATTGTTCCTTTTGGTGATATTTTTGGTGGAGGGTATGTGGATCACACCTACAGAACTACTCAGGTGGCTAACTCGCTGGAATTTGATTTGTCGAAAATCACCAAAGGCCTGAGTGCTAAAACCTATGTAAGTTTGGATTACTACGATTATTACACCGTATCAGTTACTAACGATTTCAATTTTTATGAGCCGAAATGGCAAAATAAAGCCGATCAACTGGATGTTGATAAGTTGCTGAGCTACAACGATACCTGGCAATCCGACTCGATTGCAACTTTAACTCCACTTGGTTTGCCTGATAAAAAGGGAACTATCGAAAATGTTGCTACCAAAGGCTTTACAATGCGGACTGGATTCTACGGGTTGATAAATTATGCCCGGACATTTAATACAGACCATTCAGTAAATGCTTTGTTGATTGCATCTACCAATTCGTCGAAGTACTCGGGTGTAAAACAAACCTATGTGAACAGTCATGCTGCATTTAATCTGGATTACAAATTTAAGAGCAAATACTATTTGAATTTCAATTCAACGTATACTTATTCCACGAAATTAGCTCCCGGAAATCGCGGAAAATGGGCTCCTACTGCTGGTTTGGCATATGTCATTTCTGAAGAGGATTTTATGAAGGATATCTCAGCCATTGATTACCTGAAGCTTCGTGGAAGCTGGGGTATTTTGAATACCGATGTGGATATTCCCACTTATTTTATGTACCAGGATGTGTACGATATTGAAACGGCAGGCTCCTATACCTGGAACGATGGTGGAACACCTTCCCTGAAAAGAACAATGATACGCAATGGTCGTAACTATGGACTCACCTTCGAGCAGCGCGAAGATATCACTGCCGGATTCGAGGCACTGATGTTTAAATCCTTAGCGATCGAGATGAATTACTTCCGTACCGATCATAGTGGTTTTGTATCACAGGAAGCTGTTTATTATCCTTCGTTTTACGCCGACTTTGCGCCCTTTATCAATAGCGAACGCTATCGTTATCAGGGTGTTGAACTGGGATTGAATTACAGTAAAAAAGCGGGTGACTGGAGAATGGATATCGGAGGAAATCTGGTGTATTCTACTTCTGAAATCATGGAAGCCAATCAGTTGGATCCTGAATACGATTACCAGAACTTAATTGGTCAGCCGCTGGGTCGCATCGTAGGACTTCAGTCTCTTGGTTTCTATACAAAGGATGATTTCAATCCTAATGGTACGCTCAAAGCCGGTTTTCCGGTTCCGCAGTTTGGAAAGGTTCAGCCGGGCGATTTGAAATACCTGGATAAAAACGGCGATAATTTCATTGATACAAAGGATAATCACACCATCGGAATCAACGCATTTCCCTATAGCTTTTCGTTCAATGTATTATTGAAGTACAAAGGCTTTAGCTTGTTTGTTCTGGGTAGAGGTCAAACTGGTGCCGAAACCACCAAAAGTTCGTCGTACTACTGGGTGAAAGCCAACGACAAGTATTCCGAAGTGGTTCGTGGACGCTGGACCGAGGCTACCGCTGCTACTGCTACCTATCCGCGCCTGACAACAGGGTCGGGAACCAATAATTACCGGACTTCCACTTTCTGGATGTATGACAAATCGTATTTTGATATCCGCAGGGTGCAGTTGACCTACGAATTTGGCAATCAGGTTTGTGAATCGTTGGGAATGAAAGACCTGAGTGTAAATATTGCCGGTTCCGATTTATTGACCTTTGCTCCCAATAAGGATATTTTGGAGCTCAATGTAGGAGGTAATCCTAAATTCAGAAATGTAACGCTTGGTCTGAAATTTACCTTATAATTTTAAAAAATGAAGAAGATGAAAAACAGCACTATATTCTTAGTTCTTGCTTCGTTTCTGCTGGTGATGAGTGCCTGCGAAAACATTCTGGAACCTGTGAACGAAAATCTGATCGATGAAACCTATGCAACCACCGACCCTGCGAGCGCCGAAGGGTTGATGCTCAACGCGTATGCAAACCTGGTGGGTCAGTATACTTTTACCGATGCTGCTACCGACGATGCAGTCAACAATCAATTGGGTAACGGATATCGCCGCATGGCAACCGGAGAACTTACCGCCATTTACAATCCACTGAATAGATGGAACCTGTATGCCAATGTGTTTTATGTAAATAAATTCCTGAAAGTAGTGGATAAAATTATCTGGATGACTGACCCAAAAGGCTACTCCATCCAGAACGAACTGTACAGAAAACGCCTGCGTGGCGAAGCACTGGCATTGCGGGCGCTGCACCATGCATTTATCCTCGAAAACTTTGCAGGAAAGGATAACAGTGGTCAGTTGATGGGTATTC
>JAVFAG010000058.1:10950-12846 GCA_034002585.1 Paludibacter sp. | reverse complement strand
CAGAACCTGGTGGATGCCTTCTATATGAAAGATGGTTATCCGATCGGACAATCGCCCACTAATGCCTACGATCCGAAGAATCCATATGTAAACCGGGATCTTCGCCTCGATAAGTTTATTTTACGTAATGGCGGTTCCATTGGAACTTCGGGCATTGTTAATACTACAGCTACCGATACCAAGAATGGTGTAAATGCGGTGCCGGAACAATCGACCCGCACCGGTTATTACCTGAAAAAACTGCTTCGTCCCGATGTGGTAATTCCTGCCTCCGGAACTCCGGTTGCGAAAAATCATTTCGAATCCTTGATCCGTTATACTGAGTTGTATTTAATTCTGGCTGAAGCTCAGAATGAAATTGGCGGCCCTACCTATAAAGAAGGTATCAGTACATTATCGGCAAAAGATATTCTACGCATGATACGCAAACGGGCGATGGCCATCAACAGCGATCCGTATCTCGATGGAATTTCAAGTCAGGAAGCCATGCGCACGTTAATTCAAAACGAGCGCAGACTGGAACTTTGCTTCGAAGGCTTCCGGTTCTTCGACCTGCGTCGCTGGGGATTACCGTTGAATGAAACGGCAAAAGGATTATACGACGATGCCAGTGGAGCCGGTTATCAGTTAATTGAGGTGGAAGAACGCAAATTTAATGAAGAAAAACACCGATATTTGCCTCTGCCTTACAATGAGGTGCGCAAGTTCTCCAATTTAACCCAAAATGCGGGTTGGTAATCTAGTGTTAATCAGAAAAACAATCATAAAATGAAAAAGATAAGTAAATCAATCGTACTGTTGGGTGTAATGCTGGCCTTGTTCTCCTGCGAAAATCAGCCCATAGAATTCGAAGATTTTGGCAAGACAGCCTGTTACTTCCCTTACCAATCGCCGGCCCGTACCATCATTCTCGGGAATTACGATGAAGGATTCAACGACAACGACAACAATCATCAGTTCGAAATTGGTGTTATCATGTCGGGCGTTTATGAAAATAAAGAAGACAGAAAGGTGTATTTCGAACTGGATACTACCCTTATGTCGACGGTGGCCAATGCAAAATATTTGCCATCCGATCAGTACACCATCGAAACTGCCAGTCCGGTAATTATACCTAAAGGTGATACGAAAGGTCGGATAAAAGTGAAATTAACGGACGCATTCTTCAACGACCCAAAAAATGCAAGTGATTTTTACAAATCAACAGGTGTGGTTTGCAATTATGCCATTCCGTTGAAAATAACAAAAGTAGAAGGGCTCGACACTATTCTGGTAGGATTGCCGGTTGTTGCAAATCCGAAGCGTATTGTTGCCGCCGACTGGAAATTTCTGCCAAAAGATTATACCTTGTTTGGTGTGAAATACATTAATCAGTATCACGGGTATTATCTTCGTCGTGGAGCTGATAAGCTAATCAACACCACTACCAGTGCAGTTTTGGGAACTAAAACCTACCGGGGCACCTATGTTGAAAACAGCGAAGTAGCAAAAGCTCAAACTCTATCTATGAATTCGGTAACAATCCCATCGATAATCCGCAGGTACAATGCTCCTGATGGTGGTGCACTAACGTTAAAGGCGGTTTTTGCATCGGACAAAACATGCATTGTATATAATAATGCAACCAATGAACAGATTGGTACCGGAATATTAAAAGAAAAAGGGGATATGTGGGGTGGTAAACCCCGCGATGTAATTTACCTGGATTATGCCTACACCGATGCCCCGAGAAACGAAAGACATGAAGTGAGGGATACTATGGTGATTCGTGACAGAGGAGTCGGATTCGAACTGTTTATTCCTACCTTAAAACCATAGAATCTGTAGATTCATAATATTGTTTGCACATTATTCAGGGTTTGTTTTAAATTCAGGGCAGAGTTATTCAACTTACAG
>JAVFAG010000058.1:0-10850 GCA_034002585.1 Paludibacter sp. | reverse complement strand
CAGCGGGCAGCACCATTACTCTTCGAAAAGATGCTAATAATACTTCGCCCTATTATCGGGTTGATTTTATTCTCCTCGAAAATGTGGGCGCGCCGCTACCACAACCTGCCAATACACTTTCTGTGTTGAATTATGGTGCTATTCCTGATGATGGCAGAGATGATACACAGGCATTTAAAAATTGTATATCAGCTTGTCAGACTCAGAAAAAAGGGATGTGGATTCCTGCGGGCAATTTTCACAATGGCGGATCGATTATAAATGCGACCGGCATCAATATCTATGGGGCCGGAATGTGGTATACCACCAATACCCGTATTATCGGAGGTCGTCATAAATGGAACCTAACCAATTGTACGATTCAGGATTTGTATATTTTTAATCCGGAAACGGGTAGGGATGTCACCCTGGGGCACGATTCGGGAATGACCATTCAGGGGGAAAATGGGTGGTTGGTGACGCGTGTCTGGACTCACCACTGTTTTTTCTGGTGTAGCGGAACTGACGGATTAATTCGTGATTGCCGTGCAACAGAAAGCTGGGCCGATGGAATTAATCTGAACAATGGTCCTTCGGTTAAAGTAGATTATGCAGGTTTACGGCTTACAGCAGAAAACAACTTTATCGTAGGAGCCGGCGACGACGGAATTGCTATTAATGCGCAAAACGGTGGTGGTGCGGCATCCAACATGGTGGATACACGTGTGCAATACAATACGTCTATTGGTTGTACATGGGCAAATGGTATGCGTGTGGCAGGTGGACGAAATTCCATCGTTCAATACAATTTGATCACCGACCCTGCCGATGGAAATGGCATCCGGGTAGGGAAATTCGGAACCCTTGGCAATGACTGTGAATCGGTTTTGGTTGCTAATAATTTGATTCTGAGAGGTTGCGGAATCCGTTCAACCTATGGGCAGGGAGGAATCTCGGTAACCGATACAGCTACTGCTACCATTCAATCGAATACCATCATCGACTCGCACCGCTTAGGCATTGACGTACAGCGATGTACAGCTATTTTTGCCGGAAATGTAATAATCAATCCCGGAACACAGGGGATATTAATCAAAGCGGGTTCACGTGGTACGGGTACATTTACAAACAATACTGTAAGTAATCTTAAAAGTGGAATGGTCGCGTTTCGTAACGATGCACCATCAACTTTTACGGTGTCCGGCTGGGGGAACAGTTGGCAACCAACGGGAATTGAACCGAATCTCCGGAATGCTCAGTCAACAATCTATTTAAGCAACAATCAACAAACCCTGAATATTAAAGATGTAAAAAACCCTACTATTGTTGTGATTTATAATATGTCAGGCCAGGTAGTGTGTAATGTCCAAACAACAGGAGAAGTGGATATTAGTAAATTAACCGCAGGTAGTTATTTAACAGTAGTTGAAAACCATCTACCACAACGATTTCTAAAAAGATAAATCACACTTCTGAATCTCCTCTATATTTTGACTATCCAATCAATCTGCTAAGTCATCTGATTTTGTTGCAGGAAGATTTTTGACGAAGAGGGTTAATGCATTTTAGGGAGATCATCTCACTCAACAGGCAGTTCAAAATAGCTGTGACTGATGCTGTCGTTGTAAACCCGTATAATCCGAAATCCTGAGTTGGCTTTTCCCAATTGCTTGCCTACTGCCGATGTAGTTATCATGGGAATGTCTTGAAACTGAGCTTCGGCATTGTTGTGGTAGTGCCCTGCAACTACTGCTGCAACTCCATGAGATTGAAACAGCCTCATGTATTCCGATCGTTGTGTAAAGGGGATGTTGGAATAGCTGTCTTTTTCGTTGAAGTCGTGTGTGAAAAACGGATGATGTGAGAAAATTATTTTTCTGGTGGTGTTCTTGTTCAGTTCCTGTTTCAACCAGTTAAACTGTACTGTCTCTTCTTCAATCCCTGAATTAACAAGGCAACTATTGATACCAATGAATTGAACACCCTTATATGCAAAACTGAACCGGTCGGTGGGATAGAATCTGAAATAAAAATCAAGAGTGCCCTTATCTGGTTTTTGTCCCACATCGTGATTCCCCGGTATTAAATAGATAGGAATTTTTTTATCGAATAATGATGTTAGTTCTAAGAAAGTTTTGATTTGATTGGTGTCGCTTCGTTGATTTACAAAATCACCGGTAATGACAACAAAGGCCGGCTTTAGTTTATTCACTTCGTCAATCGCCAGTTTGTACAATCGTTCTTCCTCCACTGAGTTTTCATTTTTACTGGTCATTCCCAGTTGCGTGTCGGTAAGTTGTACAAATTGGAAAACTACCTTTTGCTTTTTTCCGGCACTTACAAAATAAGTGCATGTTAAAAGGATAACTAAAACGAGCTGTTTGGCTGAAATCATCTCTTAGGATTAAATATTACAGCGTAAAATTAGCAAAATACATTTTTTCCGGCAATAGGAACCGACTTCTTTGAGGTCAAAATCATTTTTTCTATTGATTAAGTATTTATTAAGTCTCGTTTAATACTCAAGCCGTATGTTTGTATCCAAATTGTAAAACTACTATAAATCCGTTTAAGTGATAAAGTGTTGCTGAGTCCGTTCGGGTTTAAAAAATCAAATTTCATGAAAAGAAACACACTTGTTATTTTGTTGTCGATTGTGCTGGTTACATTTGCCAACGCTAAATCTACTCCTACAGCTTTATATCAACACGTCAATTCGTACATTGGTTCAGGAGGTCACGGGCATGTGTTTGTAGGTGCCAGTGTTCCTTTTGGTGCTGTGCAGGTGGGTCCGAACAACATTTACAAAGGATGGGATTGGTGCTCGGGGTATCATTATTCCGACAGTATCATTATCGGTTTTTCACAAACTCACCTCAACGGAACCGGCGTGGCCGATCAGGGAGATATTCTGATGATGCCTTATACCGGAGATATACGGATTAACAGGGGGCAGCAACATGATATTTCCGGTGCCTATGCTTCGTATTTCAAACGTACAAACGAAACCGTACATCCAGCCTATTATTCTGTATTGCTCGACAATGGGGTAAAGGTAGAATTAACGGCTACAGCTCATGCTGCCTTTCATAAATACACCTTTCCGGCAAACGAAAAGGCACGGGTTATGATTGACTTAGTGGAAGGAAACGGTGACAAAGCCGATTCTACCTATATGCGGTTACTGGATGAATATACAATTGAAGGATATCGTTTTTCGAAGGGCTGGAGTCCCCGCCAGAAAGTTTTTTTTGTGGCCAAAACCAACTTCCCGGTTTCTGTACTGAATTTATTCAATAAGGATAAGTTAGTTAACGGGAAAGCTGCTGATGGGCTTATCAAAGGGGTGCTATCGTTCGATAAAAATCCCGGGGTACTGGAGATTAAAGTCGGACTTTCGTCGGTGAGTATCTGCAATGCTGCTGCTAATTTAGCAACCGACCAGCCTACGTTGGATTTCGATGGAGTAGTAGCAAATGCTAAAAAACTATGGGAGAAGGAATTATCGCGTATAACCATCGAGACATCCTGTAAAATAAAAAAGGAGATTTTTTACACAGCTTTGTATCATACAGCTATTTCGCCTACCTTGTACAGTGATATTAATGGTGAATATCGCGGGCACGACGATAAAATCTATCGGAATGTGAAACACACCAATTATTCCACTTTTTCTTTGTGGGATACCTATCGTGCACTGCATCCGCTGTTCACCATTATTCAACCTGAAAAAACAGCCGATTTTGTAAATTCGATGCTCAGCATTTACGATCAACAGGGTTATCTGCCCATATGGCCTTTGAATGGCGGGGAGACCCATTGTATGCCTGGTTATAGTTCAATTCAGGTGATAACAGATACCTATTTGAAAGACTTTGGTGGTTTTGATGCGGAAAGAGCATTCAAAGCCTGCGTGAGTTCGGCTACCAATCCTGTTTACCCGGGTATCCGGGAAGTCGTGGAAAAAGGGTATATTCCTGCCGATAAAATGTATCAGTCGGTGTCGAAAGCCATGGAATATGCGGTTGCCGATTGGGGAATTGCTCAAATGGCAAAGAAAATGGGCAAGCAGTCCGAATACGAGACTTTCAGTCGGCGGGCAGATTATTTTCAACAGTATTTTGATGAAACGATTCGGTTTATCCGCCCAAAAATGAGTGATGGGAGCTGGCGAACTCCTTTCGATCCGTTTAAATCGATTCATGCCAAAGGCGATTTTACAGAAGGAAATGCCTGGCAATATGCTTTTTTTGCACCGCAGAATCCTGAAAGGCTTATTAAGTTGTATGGTGGTGATAAGCCATTTGTGACGAAGCTCGATGAATTTTTTGCAGCCGAAGGCGATATGGGCGAACATGCCTCTATGGATATTACCGGATTAATCGGACAGTATGCCCACGGCAATGAACCGAGTCATCATGTGGCTTATCTGTATGCTTTTGCTGGTGCACAGTGGAAAACGGCAGAAAAGGTTCGATACATTATGAAAGAATTTTATACCAATCAACCTGATGGCATTATCGGCAACGAAGACTGCGGACAAATGTCGGCCTGGTATGTGTTGTCGTCACTCGGGTTATATCAGGTAAACCCGATGAACGGGGTGTATTTGTTTGGCAGTCCATTGTTTGATAAAGCAACCGTTCAACTTCCTGCAAACAAAACCTTCAGTGTAATTGCCGAAAACAATACCGATGAAAATATCTACATTCAGAAGGTGGAATTAAATAATAAGCCTTACTCCAAATCGTATATTTTGTACGAAGATATCATGCAAGGAGGAGAATTGAAATTCTACATGGGAGCAAAACCCAATTATAACTTTGGAATAAAATCAGAAGACAGACCCTGTTCGAACCTTTGATAGTCGAAAATATTGATAAGATAATGTAAAATACACTACAGTTTTATCGAAATTGACTTTTTAAGTTGATATGTGTATGTAAAGCAGTATATTTTTTTTAAAAATATTTCAAATTAAGTATTTTTTAAGTCCAATTTAAGTCCTCCCCTCTACATTTGCTATCAGTTTTTATCATTGTACTAACCAAAAAATTTAATACAAAATCGTTATGAAAAGAAATTACTTTTTTCTACTCCTGCTTTCTTTTGTTGTGAGCGGAATTTGTTCGATGAGTTATGCTGCCGACATTTATTTGTCTACATCAGGTAACGACACCAACGATGGTCTTACTCCGGCTACTGCTGTTGCTTCTTTCTCGCAGGCACAAACGCTTGCTGAATCCGGAGGTGTTATTCATGTTTCGGGGATGATTGACATGACAGCCGACCCGGCAAATACTATAGCTCTTGCAGGGACAACCACTGATTGTAGAGCTGGTATAGTGATCGCTAAAAGTATTACAATTCAGGGTACATCTTCTGCTTCGGATGGTTTTAACGGAACAAACGGTGCAAATACTACCCGTTTCTTTCAACTTACTAATGCAGCCTATGCACTTACGTTGAAAAATCTGAAACTCGCCAATGGGGTTGCACAATCAACCAGTTTAGCATTAGGAGGAGGAGCAATACTATTCAGCAATGGGAATATTATGGCTGAAAATGTAGTTTTCCATAATAACTCTGCTACCGGAAACAATGCCATCACTGGTGGAGCCATCTATCTGGGTGGAACCAATAATGTAGGTACTTACTTTAAAAACTGTACTTTTACCAACAACTGGGCTGACAAATGTGGTGCAATTTACATCAATAACTGGGCAGCAGGAACAGCTTCTGTTCCCAGTATAATTCAATTCGAAAATTGTGCTTTTGTTGCCAATGAATCCAGAAATGTTTTCGGAGGTTCTGCAATGATGATTCGTTCTGCCAATAACTACACCACCTTAAATATTATCAATTCGACCTTTACACAGAATAAGGTGTTGAATGCAACTGCCAATGGTGGTGCAATCAATCTGGGAGCAAAGGCAATGGGAAGCACCAATGTGAATATCATCAATAGCACCATTACAGGGAATACTACCAACGGACTTGCGACTAATTCAGCTGGTGTGTATATGTTAAACACTACTGCTAACTGCATTGGAAATCTGTATATTAAAAACTCGATCATTGAAGGTAATACTGCTTCCGATGGAACGTATGCAGATTTAGGTGTAGCTGCCAATTCACCATCAACTCCCGATGGAGGTTCGTCTACTGTACCTGGTTATATCAAAATTGAAAACTCAATTATTGGTCGATGTGCCACCGATCCTCTACGAATTCCTGCAGGTAATACTCCGGCTCCGAATCATTACAACTACCTGACTGAGCTTTCTGTTGCCGCTGATTTAATTGCTAAATTGGTTCCTTTTGATGCTGTAACCAATTCGTATAAACTGTATGTTGGTTCAGCTGCTATCGATTTTGGAAACGCAACCTTCCTTTCTACTTATAGCTCTACCGATCAGCTTGGAAATACCCGTCCGTTTACAGGAGGCAAGTGTTTTGCTGGTTCGGTTGAGACTACTCCTATGATTACTACAACTGTTGTCGAAAACAATTCAATGTCGGCAATCCGTTTTTCTAAAAATGCTGCTAATCAGCTGGTGATAAACAACGATAATCATAAAGAAGGCATTGTAAGTGTTTTCAATTCCATTGGACAGAGGGTTGCAGGTGCTGTCCTAAATGCAGGTGAAACTAAGCTGGAAGTTCCTGGTGAAGGTGTTTATGTGCTTCTTTTCACTGTTGAAGGTCAAATAAGTACAGGAAAGGCAATCTTTTAATTACTAAGCTCCACGGCATTTTTGATGTGTATTGAACTGTCGTGGAGCTAAATTTAATGACTTTGAATAATTTTTTAAAACATCTCAATATGAAGAACAACAACTTTTTAAAAATTGCCAGCACACTAGTGCTATGCGGATTTTTTATGTTCGCTTCGGCGGCCGATATTTATTTAGCAAGCAGCGGTGCTGATACCAACGATGGTATGAGCCCCGGTACTCCGGTTAAAACCCTTTCGAAGGCTCTTACCATTTGCCTGGCAGGTGATGTGATCAATGTAATGGATATGATAAATATTAAAGATGAGCCAAAAACATCCGGGGCACGTGGAGATGTTGATGTGGCTGGTACCAATACAGCAAAGGTTATTCAGCAAAATGGTGTTACCTATTCTACCTGGAATACTGTAAATGGTACCATGGGAATAATTCCTCATTCCCGCTCCATTACAATTCAGGGTGCCGATAAATCGAGCTGTGGTTTTGACGGCAACGATGTAAGTTGCATTATCCGTCATGATCACGGTACAACAGGTACAGCTGCAATCACCTACAAAAATCTGACGTTCAGGAATGGTAAAACAAAGGATAATTCAGGTGGTGGTGCTGTGTACGTAAGGTTATCCAATATAACTGAAACCGGACAGGCTGCTATCTTCGAAAACTGTGATTTTATTGCCAATAAAGCTAACAACGATAAACCCGGTGGAGCTGTTTGTGTAATTCAGATTCCCAGTTTGGTACATTTTACAAACTGTCGCTTTGCCGAAAACGTAGCCAGTAAAGGTGCAGCTCTTTATTTTGAAAGAGGAAATGTAACCATCGATCATTGTATCTTTGAAAATCATGACCTTTCAGTAGAGAACTTACCTCACCTGACCAGTGCTGCAGCTGCATTATCGGTTGGTGCTGCTATTCACACCAATATTGCGGCCGTACCTAATATGGAGGCTAATCTGACAGTGCGCAATACAGTATTCAGAAACAACAAAGCAGGAAGAGATGGAGGAGCGTTTTCAACTTCTGAAACGAATGCTGTTCAAACGGGAGCAACCAATGCCAAATTCTACAATTGTGCATTTATAGACAATACCGCCGTTTTAGGAACCGGAGGTGCAGTGTATATGAATACGATTATGACAGGTGCTACCCAGGATGTGATGTTTGTTAATTCTACGTTTAAGGGTAATCATTCCGGTGCTGCTTTTGGAGGTGCCATTGCAACCAATAATATGTTTACCGGATCAAAACTGGGATTAATTAACTGTACAGTTAGTGGAAATACCGTTGCTGGTACCAATGGCGCCGCAGGAGCCGGTATTTATTTTATGAAAACATCGGTTGCCGGTATTCGTTCCATTAAGAATTGTATAGTTGAAAACAATACTGCAGTAGATGCTAATATGGCGAGTGCTGCTGATTATGCTGATTTGGGTATGGAGAATGTGGTGAATGCAGAGACCCAGGAAACGTCTCCTTCCTATGTGGCCGGCACCAGTCTGATTGTTGAAAAGTCGCTTATCGGTACTTGTACCAATGCCGATTTTACCACGCAGTTTCCAAATAATAAAACGAATTATGTGTTCGAACTGAATGGAAGTATTAAAAATTCATACAAGGCAAAGTTAGGTGAGTTCGACGAAGAAGACAACTATTTCCCCTTGTTGGCAGGTTCAGAAGCCATCGGTTATGGTGATGTTACTTTCCTTACTTCACTAACTCCTTCTATAACTACCGATCAAATTGGAAGGATTCGTCCGGCTGCAAACATATCTGCAGGTGCTTATGAGTTTGCTACTGTATCCGGTTTGAATACTGTCTTAAACGAAAAGTTCAGTGTGATCAGAAATGCAAACAATCAACTTGTTGTCGAACTTTTGTCGGGCAATTCCGGTATCGTAAAAGTTATGAATATGATGGGCCAGGTTGTAGCTAATCAGGTTATTAACAGTGCAGTGACCACCATTCAACAGCCTGTCGCATCAGGTGTTTATGTAGTGGTTTTATCCATCGATGGTCAGGTAGGCACTCGCAAAGTGATGCTGAATTAATAAATAAAGCGAAGCAACACGTTTAATTTCTAGTTTGCAAAAGGCAATAATTGAGTTAAATCAGTTATTGCTTTTTTTAAATTCGAAATTTTCTCCGAATTAAGCAATATTTAAGCGCAATTTAAGTCTTCCCGATTACTTTTGCAGCTTTCCGAAGTAGAATATTATCATGAAAATCACAGAGCTTAGATATTTCTTTGTCATCGTTGTATCAGTTGCTATTAACGGTGTTGTTCATTCACAGGACCTTGGTGCCACTTTTTGCTGGCAGTATATGGAAATTTATGGCGGTCACGACTATCCACACAACCGTTCTATTGTAACCCGCAATCTGCCGAGCACTACCTCTACCAAATGGGAAGGTATGGTTCAGTGGTGGGAGAATATGGTTGAGGAAATTGACTATTCTGGCTTAGACTATGTAGCTCTTTTGTCGCGTGGGACGCAGCCAAACCGAACTAAGGATCTCGGTTCCGGCGACCCAAAACATATCAAAACCCTGGTAAAGTACATGAGAGACCGGGAAGCGAAATTCAAACTGTGTATTTTCGATGACCCACCAGCTTCGTGGCGACAAAGCAGAAATTATGATTTGTACGATAAAAATACGTCGCAATATGAGCTGTTCGATTGTGCAAACCCTGATAATTACAAATATATCTGGGATTATAATCTGAAGCTGGCTATTGAGTATATTCCGGATGAGATGCGTTACAAGATCGACAACCGCATGGTCATCTTTTTCTGGCAGGTCAGTACTTCATGGATGACCAATATCGATGGGAATTTATCGAAAATACTCAACCATATTAAGCAGGAATGTCAGAAAACCTATGGTTTTGTTCCCTATATTATTGTTCAAAAAGCATGGTTGGAGAGAGATAAATCATTAACAGCATCTTCTGTTGATGCCGTACATAACTGGTTTTCGGCAAAAGGTGGTACATCCTACTCACTTCATACACACAACAATGTTAAGAAGGGAGTGGTGGTGCCCTCGTTTGTTAAACCATCCGAACCGGATAATGGCGTGCTTTTGCCGGCCATGGGAACAAACGATCAGGGCGCGCGTTTACGATTTGGACTTAATAACACGGTAAAAGCCGGAGCCAGAACAACCTTGATTGAAGGCTTCCCAAATGCAGCTGAAGGTGCTGCCCTGTGGCGCAGTGGCGACAAGCTGTACTACGATTATCCCAATCAACGACTGAATATTGTGCGTTCATACACACAAAACCCATATCCGGATACGCTAAAAGTAGAAGCTGAAGCCTGCGATTTTCATTATGATACAACCACCGGAAATAGCGGTGGCGCTTTTCTTCACGAAGGAAATATGGATGTGCTGAAATGCAGCGATAAACTGGGCGGATGGCATGTCACCAATACCCAGTCCAACGAATGGATGGAATGGAAAGAACTGCCACTTCTGAAGAATACTAAATTTCAGGTTCGTTATAAAGCTAATGGTCCGTCATCGGTTAAATTCACAGTGAATGAAACTGATTTACAAACTGTTGCAATGCCACCTACCAGCGGTATATGGACAACTATAGATGCCGGAGCATTTTCCGGAGAAAGTAATAGTTCGCAAACCGTACGACTTACAGTGGTGTCCGGAGCTCCGGATATTAATTATTTCCTTCGTGTTCCGGGTGAAATTACCTCGATCGGGAATCATCCCATCATCAGTGAATCAGAGACTAAATCGGTACATGTTTATCCTAATCCTTACCGAACTGGTAATTTATCGGTAACTCTTTCTGGTTTCGAACACCAACCAACGGCAATTTTGAAAATAACCAATTTAACGGGTCAATTGGTTTATCAGCAGGAAGTGACTACTATGAATAGTATGACACTCGATTTATCAGGTTTACTGAAAGATGCTGTTTATATAGTGTCGGTTGAGGCAGAGCATTCGAAGGTGTTTACAAAATTAATGGTCAGGTAATTTAATATTGAAAATGAAAAGAACTGCTTTATTAATTCTTGCAATTGTCATTTCATCAATCGTATGGAGTGGAAAAATTATTTATCCCTGGAGGGCTACCACAGCTATTATAAAAGCTGGTGAACAGTT
>JAVFAG010000057.1:0-19783 GCA_034002585.1 Paludibacter sp. | reverse complement strand
GTTCAGTCCTTCTTTCTCATCCAGCCCAACCATCAGATTCATATTCTGAACAGCCTGTCCCGATGCTCCCTTCAGCAGATTGTCAATCATGGAAACGATAAGCAGTTTATCTCCGTGTTTTTCCAGGTAAACAATGCCTTTGTTGGTGTTCACCACTTGTTTCATATCCGGATTTTTGGATGCCATAAAGGTGAAAGCTGCTGTGGCGTAGAAATCGGAGTAGAGCTTTTGTGCTTCTTCCAGATTTCCATCAAAGTGGGTATAGGCAGTTACATAAATACCCCGGGCAAAGTTTCCCCGCACCGGGATGAAGTTCACATCCTGCGAAAATTCGGGTTGCAACTGGCGCAACGATTGACCTATTTCCATCAGATGCTGATGTTCGAAAGGTTTGTAAATGGAGATGTTGTTATTTCTCCAGCTGAAATGCGATGTTGATGAAGGTTTCACCCCTGCACCGGTCGATCCCGTAATGGCATTCACATGTACTTCGTCGTTTAAAAGTCCTGCTGCGGCCAGTGGTAACACAGCCAGCTGAATAGCCGTAGCAAAGCATCCGGGATTGGCTACCCGCTGTGCAGTACGGATGGATTCACGGTTCATCTCCGGAAGGCCGTACACAAAATCGTGGTCGGGACGGGCTTCGCGGTAATCGGTCGACAAATCGATAATTTTTATTGATGCAGGTATCACATTGGCATCTATAAACTTCTTGCTGTCGCCATGTGCTGAACACAAAAAGAGCGCATCCACCTTATCGAGTGGAAGTTCATCTGTAAAAAGCATATCCGTATCACCCAGCAGACCGCTATGCACCTCATCAATGCGATTTCCGGTATTACTGCTACTGTTCACAAATACAATTTCCACCTTCGGATGATGTACTAAAATCCGTAACAATTCGCCGGCAGTATAGCCAGCACCACCAATCACTCCAACTTTAATCATTTCCATTAATCACTTATCATTAAACATTCAAACGCTCAAAGACATCAAATCCCCACCCATTAATCATTAAACATTAATCATTCAAAAAGCCCCGGTCTCAGCGCTTTTGTCCGTGCCACCGCCTGCTCGTGGTTCCATTCTTCCACCTTTGCCTGATGCCCCGAGAGCAGGATATCCGGAACCTTCCAGCCTTTGTACTCTGCCGGACGTGTATACACCGGCGGTGCAAGCAGATTATCCTGAAACGAATCTGATAATGCCGAGGTTTCATCGCTCATTGCTCCGGGAATAAGCCGTACAATGGCGTCAGTCATCATTGCAGCAGGGATTTCTCCACCGGTAAGTACCACATCGCCAACACTGATTTCGCGGGTAATTAAATGCTCCCGAATCCGGTGATCGATGCCTTTGTAGTGACCGCAAAGGATCATCAGGTTTCCTGCCAGCGAATAGCGGTTGGCCATGGGCTGGTCGAATAGCTCCCCATCGGGCGATGTGTAAATAATTTCATCGTAGTTGCGTTCGGCTTTCAGCTTCGAAATTACCCGATCCACCGGCTCTATCTGCAACACCATCCCCGCGCCGAAACCAAACGCGTAGTCGTCGACGCGGCGGTGCTTGTCGGTGGAATAGTCGCGCAGGTTGTGCATCACAATCTCCACCAGCCCTTTATCCTGGGCTCGTTTCAGGATGGAATGGTTCAGCGGACTGTACAGCAGTTCGGGGACAGCAGAGATAATATCGATTCGCATTGGCTTTAAAAATAATGCACAAAGGTACAAAAAATACAGGAAATCGACGTCAAACAGGCTTAGCTCAGCACTTCACTCAGGTTTTGGTTACCTTTCGTGACAGTACTTTTACAGAAAGATACTACCTGCGAATTAAATTTTTTATAAATTCGCCGCCAGCCATTTACGTAGCTCCGAAGCACTTCTCCCTCTCCGGCGGGCATAATCATCCAGCTGTTCATCGTCAATTTTTCCTATTCCAAAATATTTCGACTGAGGATGGGCAAAGTACAATCCACACACCGAGGCGGTAGGATACATCGCCCCGTTTTCGGTCAGCATAATCCCCGTTTCTTCAAATTTCAACAGAGGATCGAGTTCAAAAATGATGGATTGGTCGGGGAGGGAAGGATAGCCGATTGCCGGCCGAATGCCCTGGTAACGTACCTTAAACATCTCATCAATGCTGATGTCTTCATCCGCTTTATAACCCCAGTATTCTTTCCGAACCTTGTAATGCAACCATTCGGCAGTAGCTTCTGCAAGCCTGTCGCATAGTACTTTTATCAAGATGGAAGTGTATAAATCGTCTTTCGCTTCGTACTGAGCGGCAAATTCCTCGCCACCTGCAACGGTATTGGCAAAAACACCGATATAATCTTCCTGAGGATGAATAAAATCGGACAAGGCATAGCAATACCCATCGCGCGAAGGTTGCTGCTGGCGAAGGGTGGCAATTCGTACCAAACCGGAATCGCTTTCAATTATAATATCATCGTCTTCTGAATGTGCCTTGTAAAATCCAAAAGAAACATTTAGTGAAATGATGTTCTCATCGCGAAACCTACGCAGCATCTCCTGAGCATCCTTGTAAAGCTTTACCGCTTCTTCGGCTTCCTCGCGTTCGGTAGGCGAAAAGCGCTGCATCCAGCTGGTTTGACACGAAGCACAGTCGCATACCGCCTCAATGCCATCGTACTTGCCCGAAAGATTCCACGCTCTGAAGAAAAACGACCAATGAATAAACGGGGCTATTTCGGTTACCGGAACACCCATAATCCGATGGGCTCCGGGTTGGTTGGGAGTATAAATCATATTTAAAAAAAATCAGGCCATCATTACCAGACTCACCGACATCACTGCCATGCCGGCAATCAGTCCGTAAATGGCAACGTGGTGTTCGCCATATTCCTCGGCAGTAGGTAATAGTTCGTCGAGCGAAATATACACCATAATTCCGGCTACTGCGGCAAATACAAAGCCGAAAGCAGCACCGCCCAGAAAATGCATCAGTAAGAAATAACCAACAAGTGCACCGATTGGTTCGGCCAGACCGGATAAAAAGGAGAGAAAGAAGGCTTTTTTCTTGCTTTTAGTGGCATAATAGATCGGCACCGATATGGCCAGGCCTTCGGGGACGTTGTGGATGGCGATGGCCACAGCGATGCTAATCCCGAGTGTTGGATTTTCCATAGCTGCCAAAAAAGTAGCCAGTCCTTCAGGAAAGTTGTGGATGCCAATGGCCAGGGCCGAAAACAATCCCAGCCGCATAAGCTTCGTTTTGCCCTGTTTATCATCGTAATCTTTGGTTTTATTGATTTCATGCGGGTTTTCTCCCGAAGGAATGAGCTTGTCGATGATACCAATCAGTAAAATCCCTGCAAAAAAACCACCTACCGTCATCCAATAGCCTGGTTTATCGCCATATTCCATCGAAAGCGAATCTTTTGCTTTTGCAAAAATCTCAACCAATGATACGTAAATCATCACTCCTGCCGAGAACCCCAGAGAGGCAGCCAGAAATTTCGGATTGAATTTTTTATGCAGTAATCCGATAAAACTACCCACACCGGTTGCCAATCCTGCGAACAGAGTCAATCCGAAAGCAAATAAGAGATTATCAGTACTCATGTGTTCTGCTCAAAAAATTTTCGCAAAGTTAAACTAAAAAACTGAAACCTCTAGCGGCTCTTTTCAGTCTGTGTCTACAATTTGAATCACTTTTTTACAAAAATGAACCGGAGCAGGTGAATATGTCGCCTGCTCCGGATGTGAAATAAAAAAGAAATCAACCCTGAAGTTATAAACTAGCTCCGAAATCTTCTTTAAATTTAGCTACCAGCTTTTGTGGCCAGTCGTTCACCGGATCGAGCTTACCCATGAAGAAACGCAATACCGGCGGTTCGTAGATGAACTTTAATCCTCCTATCAATTTGCGGTTATCGTACAACCAGGTAAGGCGATCTTCAACATATTTAATTTGCGAAAGCGTAAACACGCGACGGGGAACGGCTAAACGAAGTAATTCCATATCGGCATAAGTCTCGTTTCCATACTCATCGCGCTGGTTCGAAATAGAACCACGTTCCATACCACGAATTCCGGAAATCAGGAACAGGGCAGCTGCCAGTGCTCCGGCCGGATACTGAGTCTGAGGAATGTGATCGCACACCTGCATGGCATCCACATGTACACCCAACACACCTGCAGGTTTAATCACCGGAATACCTTTTTTATCCAGCTCGCCAACCAGGTATTTAATAAAAGAAGGGCTCTGACTGATCATTGTTTCGTCGAGTGTTTCGTACAAACCAACGGCCATTGCTTCAATTTCGCGCACCGACATACCTCCGTAGGTAAGGAACCCTTCGTACAAAGGCACCAATGCTTCCATTTCCTTGAAAATTTCAACATTATCGGTAGCTATACCACCACCACGCGACGAGCTGAGCTTGCGTGCTGAGAAATAGCAAATATCGGCAAGGGCAGTCATCGAGCGTATCACTGTGCCCATATCCGAATTTTTAAACTCATCTTCACGTTGTAACACAAGATAAGCGTTTTCACCAATCAAACTACAATCGAGCACCACGCGAATGCCGTATTTGTCGGCCAGCGCACGTACATCGCGCAGGTTTTGCACCGAGAAAGGCTGACCTCCGATAAGGTTGGTCGACGCTTCCATACGAATAAACGGAATATTCTTTGGCGAATGATGAATAATAACTTCTTCCAGCTTTTCAATATTCATATTGCCCTTGAAAGGATGATCGGAATTCACCACATAGGCTTCGTCGTAGAGCAATTCTGCAATTTGTCCTCCTTTGTCGGTAATATGGGCCATGGCCGTAGTAAAGTGGTAGTTCATCGGAACCAGACTTCCCTTACGCACATAGGCCAGCGCAATAATATTCTCAGCGGCACGTCCCTGGTGTACAGGTAATAAAAGTTTTTTACCCATAACTTCTTCCACCGCTTTTTGCAGGCGTACAAAGCTTTGCGAACCGGCATAAGCATCGTCGGCCTGCATCATAGCTGCAAGCTGGTTATCGCTCATGGCATTGGTGCCCGAGTCGGTAAGCATATCGAGGAACACGTCCTTTGTACTTAACTGAAATGTGTTAAAACCGCCTTCGTAAAGGGCTTCGAGACGACGTTCAATAGGAACGAGATGGAGTTTTTGCACAATTCGGGTTTTGTGCAATTCCAGAGGGATATTTTCTCCGCTGTAGAATTTAATTTCCTGCATGGTTAATAGATAATGTATAAAATTTATAGTTTGAAGGCCACAAAGATATAAATCTTTTATTTTTTATGCAAGAAAATTTACAAGATGTAATATATTTTCAGATTGCAATTACATATCTTTGTATGTTTCTTAAAACTACGGATTATATGTTCAAACAATTCCTCAATCAACCCTATCCATTACACTTTAATAAATGGGAATCGGCTTTGGCAATAAGTATATTTATCGGACTTTTTATGTTGGTTTTTCAACCATTTGGATTATCGTACTATCAGGGTTCGAATAAAACACTTCTTTGTCTTGGCTATGGAGGAGTTACTTTTATTGTTTTGATATTAAATAGTTTTCTTTTTCAGTTTCTTTTCAGAAAAAGTTTTCTGTCGAATCGATGGACGGTATTAATGCAAATTTTGTCATTATGCTGGATAATTTTTAGTATTGGGCTGGGAAATTTTATTTATACTTCTGTTTTCTTCTCAATTTGGAGCCTAAAGGCTTTGTTTTTTTTTCAGTTTTTTACTCTCGCAATCGGGATAATTCCTATTGTTATCATCACCAGTTGGAATTACAATCGTCTTTTAGCCCGACATCTTAAAGAAGCTATGGAACTCAACACTAGTTTAAAGCCTGCTGGGTTTCAACAACGTGAAGCACCGGTTGTGAGCCTGCTCTCAGAGAATGAAAAAGAGTCGCTTTCAGTCTCAATGGCATCACTTCTCTATATTGAATCGTCAGGAAATTACATTGAAGTTGTGACCTTTTCGGATGGGGAAATTAGAAAAGCAGTTTTACGATCAACTCTCAAACGGGTTGAAATACAACTGGATAAATCTCCAATGGTTGTGAAATGTCACAGAGCATTTCTAATAAACACCGAAAAAATAAAGCATATTAAAGGAAACTCTCAGGGTCTGAAAATTGTACTTGAAAATTCGGATGTTGAAATACCTGTTTCACGCAATTTTTCAAAGATGCTAAAAGATAAGCTCAATTCCCGGTTGTAATGTGAATACTTATTATCCCGAATACAGGGCTTTTCGTCACTTTTTAGTGCCATTCGTCACGTAAGTTTACCATTTATCCCATCTGTTTTTTTGTTCCGATAAGCTGATGTAGTTTTGCTTCGGTTTTAATAACCGGTAAACTAGTTATAAATTCTTATAAACAAAAATTAAAATGAAAAATCAGTGGATTCTTGTTGTTGCAATTGCACTTTTTGTATTTGCAATTAGTTATGTAAGTATTTATGGTAATCAATTTGTTATTGGAAATGTCCCTTTTAATTTGTTTTCAGCTGGCGATTATGCTTTCGGTGTATTTGCTGCTGGGACTTTCTCTATTGGGGTTTTTTCGGCAGGTATTTTTTCTATAGGTATTTTCTCTATCGGAATTTTCAACATCGGACTTTATGCTGTAGGTATATTTCTGCTGGCATGGAAAAAGAAGTTATCCAATTTTGGTAACATGTCACCACAGTGATGAAACGGCTTGGCTGATACTAAACTCATTTTGCGAAAAGCTAAGTTTGAAATGGAGTAAACAAACACCGATCGTCAAAATTAATAATTGACGATCGGTACCTTTGATTTTTTTTACTAGTAGAAGATTCTCCTAATTGTCCTCAGCTTTTTCTTCTTCCGCAGATGCTTTTATTTCCTGGTTTTCCGCTCCTTTCAGGTATGATGGTAAATTTAAACCTGCCATATTAAACAAATCGTTCAAAGGAGGCACCGTTTTCATCATTCCCGAGACAAAATTGGCTGTTGATGAATTTCCGTTGTCGTTTTTTCCGTTTCCAGAATCCCAAACTGTAATTTTATCTATTTTGATATTCTTCACGGCTTCGACCTGGGTACGTACAAGTTCCGGTAATTTCTCAATTAACAATAGCTGGAAGGCCTTGGTAGGGTCGCCACCTGCTGCAGCAACTACTTCTTTATAACCTTCTGCCTGTTTTGTAAGTATTTCGAATAAACCTTTTGCTTCGGCTTCCATTTTTGCAAAAATTGCATCGGCTTCCCCTTTTGCATTTTCTCTGATGGTCTCAGCTACTGCCTGTGCTTCAATAATGGCTCTCTGTTTGTCGATTTCGGCAGGTACTACAATATTGGCAATTTGTGTTGAACGTTCTCTTTCCGAACGTGCCAATTCGGCTTTTTGCTCTGCAACATACGATTCTTCCAATGCTTTTGCCTGTTGTACCTTTTCCGATGCCAATGCAATACGCAGCGCTTCTGCTTCTTTTTCCCTGCGGTTGGCTTCCGATTGAGCAATAGCAATTTTCGCTTCGTTTTCTCCCTTGATAGCGATAGCGTTGGCTTCTGAAGTTTTTATACGGGTATCTCTTTCGGCCTCAGCTTTACCGATTGTTTCGTCTTTAATGGCTGTGGCTATGCTTATTTCTTTGTCTTTTTGTGTGATTGCAATTTTCACATCTCTGTCTCGGTGCGTTTCTGCTATTTGAGTGTCTTTTTCCCGATCGGCCAATGCTTTCCCGGTTTCTCCTATCTTTTCTTGTTCTGCAACACTCACTTTTGCCTCGTTGATGGCTTTTGCTGCGGCTTCTTTACCCAGTGCCTCGATATAACCCGATTCGTCCTTAATATCGGTAACGTTCACATTGATAAGTTTTAACCCGATTTTCTTTAATTCGCTGTCCACATTTTTCGAAATATTATCGAGAAATTTATCACGGTCCGAATTAATCTCTTCTATGGTCATAGTAGCAATAACCAAACGAAGCTGTCCGAAAAGGATATCTTTTGCTAATTCCTGAATCTGCTCGGAGCTTAGTCCTAACAACCTTTCGGCAGCAGTATGCATGCTCTCAGCTTCAGTCGATATGGCGATTGTAAAACGGCAGGGTACATCCACGCGAATGTTCTGACGGCTAAGAGCGTTTGTTAAATTAGCTTCAATCGACAAGGGTTTTAAATCCAAAAAAGCATAGTCCTGAATTACTGGCCAGATAAATGCTCCTCCTCCATGAACGCATTTAGCCGAAGTGCCTCCGGTGCGCCCGTAAATAACAAGTATTTTGTCCGACGGACAACGTTTGTACCTCGATACTAATGCGGTGATAGATACGAAAATGACTACTGCTGCTACTACAATGATAATGATGGGTTCCATACTTCAAAGGTTAAATGGTTTCTACAATGAGAATATTATTGTTTTCGATTTTTACTACTTTTACAACTGCACCGGTTGGAATGCTCTCGTTTTCAGTCATGGCATCCAGCTCATGAACCGAGCCTTTTACACTGATTAATATCTTTCCCTTTCCGCTTTTATTCCCGGGAATGGTTAAATATACATCGGCTGTTTTTTCCAGTGTATTGGAAATTTTAAACGAGTTATCTTCGGCTAATCGTTGCACCTGGCGAATAATGAAAAAAAACATCAGTACAAATAAAATCCCGACGATAATTGCAAGGCCTATCAGTAAAGGCGTGTTCTCAATCAGTTTATAAAATGAAATTCCCGACCAGCTAAATCCCAACAAAAAATTGATGAGATTTCGGAGCGAGAAAAGCTGAAAAGGAGCGTCGGCTCCATCAAAATCTCCATTAAAATCGGGTTCGTTGCCGTCTGTCGCATCTGCACCAATAAAGGTCATGATGGTTTGTACAACGAAAATCAAACTTACCGGAATGGCTATGTACCAGAAGGTTCTTAGTAAAGGCTCTAAATTTTCAAATATTCCCATTGTTAGTATTTTTAGTTAATAAATCAAGATTAATGCATCGAAAGAGAACCTTCCAGTTTTTCATCCGATACCTTCACAAAAATTGGGATGTTGACTTGCATCCATTCGTAGTAAGGATATATTTCAGTATAGCTTTCGGGAGTAAGACTTTCTTTAAGAACCGTTATCCAGGCGTTCAATTGTGTAGCCCAGTAATTGGTGGTAAATCCATGACTGCGATAGGCCCTGTACACCCACAACACTGTTTCAACAAGCACTTCCGGATTATTGTTTTTGAAAATGGAATACATAAAACGCGCATGGTTAGAATGATTGTCTTTCATCATTTCCACATTGTCCTTGCCTACAAGATGCTCAATATCGGCTTTTCCCAGCATTAAGTTGTTCATCCCGGCAACCAGTTGATCCATTTTCAGCCGGTACTCTTCTGCCGGTGCAGCATTCACCTGTTTCAGTTGCTTTGCTGTTTCTAAAAGATAGTTCTTGTCCATGGTTGTATGTGTTTTAAATGAAGTCAACAAATATACAACAATTTTACGAAAACATCCAATGGAAATATTTGGAAACAATTTGGCTGGCCCTTTTAATGCCATTGCACTAAACTCAACTTACCGGCTTACATCCTTCAAAAAATTCTCGATAATCCCCAGTGTTTGCCACGAATTTGTTGCCGAATTATTTACGATTACCGTGAAAACCCACTCCCTGCCGTTATTGGTGATGTAGCCTGTATACGCCCGGACCCGTGCAATCGTTCCGCTTTTGCCCATCAGGTTTCCATCGAGAGGAGTGTTTTTAAGAAATCCTGCAAGGGTTCCTATTTTTCCTGCAACAGCCATGCTTTTGATAAAAGCGTCGCGGTGAGGGCTTTTCTGATACATATACTGCATTACATCGGTCATAAAACGGGCGGTAACGGCATTGGCCGGACTCAGGCCCGAACCATCTTCCATAAACAAACCGGTGGTATCAATCCCCCTAGAACGCCAGTATTGTAGCACCATGTCGATGGAACGGCGGTTGGTGGCGATAGGATGACGCTGAAGACTCAAAGATTTGAAAATCTGTTCGGTGTAGAAATTATTGCTTTTCTGATTGGCTTCCCAGATGATGTCGCTCAGGGGTACCGAGCTGTGCGTATACACTATTGTTCTGGTTACCTGAGCCTGAATACGCCCTTTTTGGTGTAAGTCATAGTCGACCGCCTGCCCGCTGGTTTCAATACCGCTGTTTTTCAGTGCCTCCCTGAAGTCCTGTGCCAGTAGTAATGCCGGATTAGGTAGTTCTGCACGAACCACGAATGCGGGGCGATTGGCCGGAATCTCACCCCGCACTAAGCGGTTCATACTTTTGGGTGCGCCATAAAAATAGGCATTATCCGAAGTGGTTTTGGTGCTCTGCACCTGGTTGTCGATACTCATTCCTGCTACCTGAGGATTAGTAGCGATAATGGCTGGTGTGGTACTTTCAGCCCCCGACCGAAAAGTGACTGCTACCGAATTATCTTTATAGGCAATGCCCCAGATGCCCGGAGCGTAATAATTACCAATATCGTCCCAGGTCCACTTCGGATTCGATCCTTCGGTGTCGAAACGGCTGTCGTCGCCCACTATATTGCCCTTAATACGACGGATACCTGCACCACGAATTCCATCGACCCATAATTGCAGAAAATCGCGGTTGCCCATTTTCGAGGACCCAAGTGTAGGATCACCGCTGCCCACGATGTAGAGATTGCCGTTGAGCGTGCCATCTGCCTCCAGACGACCATCGTAACTTAGTACGGTTTCATAGCGAAAACCGGGACCCAGAATTTCCAGCGCAGTGGCTGTTGAAATCACCTTCATCGTCGATGCCGGAATCGCAGCCTTATCCGAACGGTGTTCAGCCACAACAGCACCTGTTTTCATGTCTTTAATCAACAGGCTGATGTTGGCCGTACGCAACGAACTATGATTCACAAACGTGCTGAGTGCGTTCTGAGCAAATGTGAGTTGCAGCGAAAAAAGGGAAATAAAAAGGACGAAATACAGTTTCATTGTGCGAGTTTAAAATGGGGTAAAAAAAGCACCACATCCAAAAGGATGCAGTGCAAAAATAACAAGGTTTGACCGTAGTGCAATTTTTTTAATAATCTTTTAGGTAAATAATTGAAGGCAATTAGTAAAATGAAACCTCCATTCTCAGCCCTGTTGCCTCATTTTTTGTTCTGCCTTTCTGATTTGAAGAAGTTTTGTGTATTTTTCTTCTCCAAGAAGTGCTTTTAGTTCATTCTCCTGACCTTTACGCAGTTCTTTCATCTTTGCTTTAAAAGCATCACTTTCCTTGTCTGGTTCGGCTCTGAGTTCTTTCATTTCAGCCGCATGTTTTTTCAGCAAGGTTTTTACATCAGCCTTTTCTGTTTCACTCAGGCCCAAATCAGTGGCCATTTTTTCAACACGCTGTTCAAGGGTTGGACCTTTTGGTTTCACTTCAGTTTGTTGTTGAGCCGACAAGCTGATGGAAACCATCATAAACAGCGATACCAGGAATACCAAATTTGTTTTCATACAGTACTTTTTTTAGAGGATTAATAACGAAGGTATAAGACTACATTATTTTCAAAGGTTTAATTTATTAGCTATTTTTATGAAACCACCCTTTTGCAGTATCAATAACTTGCTATCGAAGGATTAGTGTAACAGGTGCCCCAGCATAATTTTCAATCCTATGCCAATGAGAATAACCCCACCAAAGATTTCCACTTTTTTACCCAGTTTGCCGTTGGCACTTTTTCCAATCAACATACCTATCATGGCAGCCAGAAAGGTAATGGCACCAATAATAAGTACCGACTGTAAAATCACCACTTCAACAAAGGCCAGACTGATACCTACTATAAGCGCATCGATGCTGGTAGCGATGGCCATTAATACAATCACCCGGAATTGCAGTGGATTGGCCTTGCTTTCTTCGTCTTTGCTAAACGAATCCACGATCATCTTTACCCCCACTGCTGTGAGTAATATAAAG
This sequence comes from Paludibacter sp., assembly GCA_034002585.1. Classification (GTDB taxonomy): domain Bacteria; phylum Bacteroidota; class Bacteroidia; order Bacteroidales; family Paludibacteraceae; genus Paludibacter. The sequence goes on along the minus strand of JAVFAG010000057.1, from coordinate 7,854 downwards.
GCAATCCAGTGGTCGATGCTCGAAATGTAAGTGGCTACCTGTGTCCCTCCCAGCCATCCTAACAAAGGCATTAAACCCTGAAAAAGAGCCATCACGGAGGCAATTTTTACTCCCTGCCAAAAACGGAGCGATTTTTTTAATAATCCTGTGGATACCGACACCGCAAAGGTATCGAATGATAAACCCAACCCAATTAGTATAATGCTGATGACTCCCACCTTTAATATATGCTTTAACTATTTAAGCATGCAAAGATAAATGAAATGGATCATCCTGCAAATATTTTATTTTTTTAGCTTCTGCTCGTACGTGGTAATCCAGTCCTTCACACTTATTTTACGCATCAGCTCACCAATCAATACATACGGAATTTCATTCGGCTTTTTAAATCGAATACAACTTTTGCCCATATCTAACTTTTGCTTACTGTACTTCGGGTATTCGGCCACAAACCATTCGAGCAGCTCAGGGTCGGCATAAATTCCCATATGATAAAAATTGATGGAATTTTTCTGTGAAGCGATACCCGCGAATGGCAGTGGTTCGGCGGGTTTGCAATGATATCCGGCAGGATAAACCGAATGCGGAACCACATAACCCAACCCGCCATAACTGATGGCTGCTTCAAAACCTTCGGGTAAATTATTGATAATAACCTCGTGCAACTTAGTAAATGCTTCCACCCGATCTTCGGGGACGTTGTTCAGAATTTCTTCAACGGTGGTTCCTGGTGCTTTCATTTTTTGTTAGTAAAGTATGAGTTTGTCCGTTTTTACTTGTTTTTGCTCATCTATAAACTGAATAAAATAGATACCTCTTGCTAAAGCAGACAAATCAACATTTACATCGTTCAACTGTGTTGTTTTTTTACTATAAATGATTTGTCCTGATGTTCCGGTTATAACAATTTCTCTAAAACCAGATTGGGGTTGAAGGTGAATATTTATGATCCCTGTTGTTGGGTTGGGATAAATTGAATACTGCTGATTTTCGTTAATTTGATTGATTCCGGTTGCGATATAACTTCTTACCACATTACTAATGCGTACTTCATCGATGAATCCATCAAACTGAACATTCGAACCACCAGAAAAACCGCCAATATTAATCGGATCAGTAGTTATTTTTGGTATATGTGCGGGGTTATAGTTTATGGATTTTGAAATTACCTCTTTTCGGTTTGCATCATAAAGCCTGCAATTCAGAGTCGAATTTACTGTGTTTCTTGTATACTGAACGTGATACCATTTGTTCGTTTCAAGTGAATTGGATGGTAAATTTAGTGTTTCAGCACCTCCATTATAATCGTAACCAACCTGTAGTGTTCTTGCAGTTACATCGAGGAAAATAAAGTAATTGGCTCCTGATTTAATAAAAAGAAAGGGAAAAGCAGTGGTGGGGCCTCCCCACGAGTTAATTTTGAACCAACATTCCAATGTCCAGTCACCTGTTAAACTTAAGGTGTTTTCGTGAGGGAGAACCACACAACTTGAAACAGAGACATTTGTATTGTCAATTCGAAGTGCATAATCGAGCTTATTTTCCGAATTTGCACTGAATTGAGTCGTGTTAAATGGAGTTGCACTGAGTTGGCTGTTAGCGATGTTGGTATAATCTCCATCGAAATGGTATAATGCCAACGTGTGTTCATCCATTGCGTAGGGTCCGCCAACTATTGCATTTGATGAAATTGAGAAACTCTGTGATTCAGTGCTCAGAGAGTGATTAGAAGCATCGGATATCCTTATTTTACAACCGGTAGCTGCACCACCCGGTACAGTCCACTTATAACACGAAATTTCTGCATTCAGCTCAGCAATTAAGTTCCAGTTTTGTCCTTCGTTTAATGTATATTCGAGCGTCACGTTTTTAATGCCCTTTGAAGTCCATCGAATTGGTAAAATTGTGCCCGACTGAACAGTGGATGCCACAGAAGTTGCCAGCCCAAGGGATTGTACATCGTAGATGCTGAAATTTTGTTTGTTTCGGCTATAGATGTTTATGTCAGAAACATCACTAATTCTGATTTTACAGCTTGTGGAAACTTTAACCGGTAGTGTTAGTTCAAAGCTACCTGATGATGCCGGAACATTGTCTGCAAGTGTCGACCAGCTTTCTCCGCCGTTATCGGAAAGCTCTATGCGTATGGTTGCTACACCATTGGCTGTCCAACGAATATTCTTAACACTTCCCTGTTGCCAGTTTTCACCCCCCGATGGTGTTTGAAGTTGAATATGCTTATTGTTTTTTTCAGGTTCGAGATAGGCAAAAATCCAGTTCTTCATTTTGTAGGCGTCAAATGCATACAAAGGACAATATTTTTTACCATCGGATCCATAATCGAGATTGATGTGAAAAAGGTTATCTGCCGAATAGCCATCACACATAAACCAGTGTCCTCCGTAACCCCCACTTCCCAAAATATTGGCCCATCCCTGCACGATCTGTGGACGGCCCAGGCTAAGTTCTGATTTTATAATTTTTTCCCATTGTTCAGGAGAATAATCATCCCGGTTGAGTTCTGTTGCTTTTGCATTGTACCCGAAATATTGTTTAAATGCATTGAGAACTCCCTGTGAATTTCCGCTCCGATAGGTGTCGTGCATCGCTACCCCGGCATGATACATCAGTGTGGCGTTGGCATCAATCAAATTTGAAGGACTGTTGGGTGTAAGTCTGTCATTCGATAAATCGTAATTATATTCTGTATTCTGAAAGCTGGCCGACCAAAGGCAGTTGCGATGGTCAATAAAGCTCCTGGAACCAAAGCCTTTTCTGGGAAATTCCCAATATGCCAGGATATTCGACACTGCTGTCGGGCCACAGGCGTTTCCAACTTTGCCATTAATATTTTCACTATCCCCTGCGTCAGTGGCAGGGTATTTTGAATTATACGGATAGATAAACACCTGATAATTAGTTTTCAAAAGCGGATCTACCTTCTCCGCCAACTGATGATGAATTATAAACATCCCTTTTGAAACAGCATTAACAAGACTGTTGGAAGCGTCGCAAATCATGATTCGACATTGGTACCAGGGAGTTGTAGGGGCCACCCAATCGAACTTGCCGGTTGATGCAGGAACCGCCGTTGTAATCTCATCCCAGTTAAGACCATAATCACCCGAAAAGAATATTTTAACCTGTTGAACATTTTCACTTTTCCAACTTATTGGTACAGTAGCGCCACATTCATAACTCTGGTATTCAAATTCAGAAATCAATTGTATCGATGAAGTTGGTTGATATACCGATGACCATCGCGAAACTTCATCAAATGGTTTGTACGATCGGTTGGATACACTGCCTCCGGTAGAATTTAATTCCTTATAGCCAATAGCGGGGCCTGAATAATACAAATATTTATTTCCGGGAGTAGCATTGGGTATAGATGCCATAAAATGAGTATCATCCATGCGGGTCATTGAAGTAAATCCCCAGTTGTTGAACTCTCCCGAAAGAAAACAAGCTGAAGTACCGGATGGAACCTTTACATTGTACGAAATTCCTACGGCTGACGAATAGTACATCTGTTTCCATTGATTTACATTGTCGGAGGACTGATAGTTTCTATCCTGAATGGATTGGCCATCAGCATTTAATTCCTCATAGGCCCAGTCGGGTCCGGAACAATATTTATAACCATCCCGGTTTGCTGTATTAATTGTAATTGTAAAATGGTTATTATCCAGCCTTGCCATCGGTTTATGTGTCCATGCTGTAGCAGTCCCGGCAAAGTAGCAGGCCGTCGTGCCCAAAGGCACTGAAACTGTATAAACAACATCTTCCGGACTTGCTAAGGGGTCGTAAACAGCTGCCCACGAGCTCACAACATCATTGGTAGTGTAACTCCTGTTGTCGGCTATATTTTCAACATAGGTCCAATCGGGTCCTGAGCAGTATTTGTACTTGTGATTGGTTGTAGCCGATGCTATATCGATCTGGTAATGGGTGTTATCAACCTTATTCATAGCTTGTTGCGACCAATTATTCATTTCTCCCGCTATGTAACAGGCTTTGGTGCCACCAGGAACAGTTACCTGATAAGTGAGTGCAAAAAGAGATTGCACAATGAGTGGAAACCCAATGAGAATAAGTGTTTTTTTCATAATGATTGATTTTTTAAAGGTCGTATGAAACTCGCATGCCAAAATTATCATAATCCCGGATGTGAAGTAATTACATTATCTCTTCATGTGAAAATAATTGTTTTTTGGTTTAATCGTTAATCGTGTGAAACAAGATTAACGATTAAACCTTTAATTTAATGGAATAAACACACCAGGCAGAAAAAAGGTTTAAAGTAGATAGCAGGATGTTATTTTACCACCTCTTCAATCCGTTTCCAACAGTTTTCATTCGTATAAACTCCATGGACGACGGCATCGGTATGCCCGTAACCTGAGCGGTTACCTTCAGTATACAAAAGGGGTGAATCGCTTTTATCGATGGTGCTGAATTTCCATCTCAGTACGATAAGGTGTATGCCCGGAGTGGTAGCTGGTATGGCTTTAAAGTTGGGCTTAACGAGCGCCTGCGCATACTGGCTGTCGGATGCAGGCACTAATCCTGACATATTACCCAATTTTTCAATAGCAAACAATGCATAATATGCCTTACTCTTTTTTTCGGCAGCAGAAAGACCGAGAAGTTCTTTTTTATAGGAAGCTGATAAGTAATCTGTAGCCATGCCCTGTGAATTGTTGCGTTGATGTTCATCCATTTCCTTTTTGAATTCTGCCGCAGCTTTTTTGTCTGTTTTTAGTAATTCCTGATATGCCTTTTGAATTTCCTTTTGGTATTCATCCTCCGTGGCTGGAGGTACAGATGATGACTGCTTTTTCTCTTCGGATTTAATCAGGGCTGTCAGGTATTCTTCCTGCGTCACCGGCAAAAACAAAGAATCTTCTCCTTTATACATTACGGCGACCTCCTGTCCTTCGTGTTCATAAACCGGATAACCCAACCATTCGCCTTTTCTCACAGGTCGGGTATAAACAGGGCCGATATCCGGTTGCAGAGATTGCCCAAAGACAGCTTCAACATCATTAAACGAGAAATGGATGCTACTGCCGGGTGAACGCACAATTTCATTGTCAATCAGAATATAAGGCAAAAAATAAATAGTGCAGCTACGGTTGTTTCCATCACTATACGCCTCCACTTCGTAACCTACAGGTGCACTGATCGTTGGTTGAGTCAGTAATATTGAAAAGATGCGTTGAGCATATACATCTCCTTTAGCAATTCGGTTGATTACCTTGCCCGGTAACTGAGGCAAAAAGGTATCGTCGCCAATTGTGACTGTTTGATTCTGACTGTGAACCATCAAACTTACAAACACCAATAGCAACGTACCGCTGTGTGTGAGCCCGGTAAATGAATTCCTGATCGGACTCATGGCCTATTGGTTGAATTTCCCTACCCAGTATTTATAAGCTGTCAGTAGTGCCGATGCATATTCATCCACAGCTGCATATCCGCTTAAGGTTTCGGGGACTAACTGGCCCATCTGCTGTAAACCGGCAAATTTATTTTGAACTATGCTGAGCCTCCGGTAATCAGGCAGAAGGCTTTTTACGGTGGTAAGGTACTGAGAAATCGCTTCCGTGTGTAGTGGCGACATCATCTGACAGTATTGAACGTTTAGTTCATGGATCTTTTTTTCTGCCGCATCTGAACGGGCAGCTTCTTCTTTCGTGCATACACCTGAGCATAGTTGCTTTTCCAGCGGTTCTGTCTTTTTCGCCAGGATACGGGTTTCAATGGTATCACGATCTTCTACTGCTTTGAAGATTTCGGAAACTCTGTTCATTCGCTCCATGATCCTTTCGTTCAGTTCAGCTTGTTCCTTCGATAGTGCCATCATCTTTTCAGCATTTGCCATCACGTTGGTTGGCATTTTAACTTTTGATGGATTAAGTTGAGTCTGAACTGTCGCATGAATGCGTTCAACTTGTTCCTGGATAACAGCTTGTACAGCACTAATCTGATCGCTGAATTGATCAATTTCTGATCTGTCTGCTGTACAATTAACCGTTGGTATTCCGGGAAGTTGACTTAGAAGTGCTTCGGGAGTGGGCTGTGCCAGAATTGTTGTCTGAAATGCCAGAAGTATAACTGGCAAAAAGAGGGTGTGTTTTGATTTCATAGTTTCTAACTTATTTAATTACCACAAATTCAACCCTGCGATTTTTTGCTCTTCCTTCGGCGGTAGTATTGGTGTCGATGGGTTTGGACAATCCGTGGCCTTTTGCAGCAAGTCGGGTAGCATCGATTCCCATTTGCTGTAACTTTTCGCATACTGCTTTGGCACGGGCTTCCGATAAGGTTTGATTGGAAGAGGCATTGCCTGTGTTGTCGGTATGACCTTCCACCGAGAATTTCAGACTGGCATTTTTTTGAAGAATATCGAATATTTCGTTGATAGTTCCCATCGACTGCGGTTTAATGGTCGCTTTTCCTATATCGAAAGTAATACCATAGGTCACAATCTTTCCATCGGCAAGCAGCTTATCGTACAGGGGAACAGCTCCTTTTGCCAGCCGGATGTTTTTGATGTGGAAGGTACTGTTATCCTCTGGGCCGCGTGCAAAGAATTTCACCCGGACTGGTTTCTCTGCTATATTGGGGATATTGGCTACCCGTTTCGAATCCATGTACACTTTCATGGCCCTTTTGTTGAACGATAAAGCGTAATGATGCCAACCGGGACTGTTGTCGTAGGTGTCTTCGCTGGTTTTTTCGCTGGTGGTATGGTTCCAGTTAAACAGAAAACGGTTGTTGTCTTTCCAGAAAAGAGAATTAGCAATAAGCTCGTCGTCCTTGTTCAGAAATTCAACGCTGTTTTCACCTCCCTGATTGTCGACATAAAGGTCGAATTCCAGCGTAAATTCATCGGGCAATTGATAGGATTTATCTTTAAAAAGCGGGGTGATATAGGTATAACCAACAAAAGCAATTGTATTTTCACCATTAATCTGTGCAATTTCAGCGTTCCCTTCCATCAGGTCCCACCTGCTCGGAAACTCACCCTTTTGTTCGCCTTTCAGGTCATCTTCGAAAATAACATCGTTACCCGGAACAAAATCATACTTGGCATACGATACATCGGTTTGTGTTTTTGAAGGAGCAGAGGGCTTTGTCGGTTCTTTTTTCTCTTCCCCGGTGATCGCATCGATCTCTTGTTCCACTTTCTCCTTTACCCGGTTTTTGATTTGTTCCAGTTTCGATTGGGCATAAAGCCCGTCAATTCCTATCAACCCCATCCAAAATAAAACGATAACCAGCTTTTTCATAATCTACCAATTAAATATTAATGTATAGTTAACGAATACAAATACAAATTTAACTGGCTTTTTTGGGAAGTGATTGTAAAAAAACGACAGATTACAGGATGGTGCCTTCCGATTTTCCGGAAAACATTTTGGCAACCTGTAAATTTCTGTTGAAAAAATAGCCGGGTGTTTCACAGATAATCGATTTGAAATCCTTGATAAAGTGAGACTGGTCAAAATAATGGCCATCAAATACAAGTTCTTGATAATCAATAGCGCGATGGTCTTTTATGTTCGACCAAAGATAATCGAGGCGCGCAATCCGCATCAGCATTTTCGGTGTGACTCCGGTTCGCTTAACAAAATTGCGTTCCAGCGTTCGTTCGCAGGCCGGACACTCACGGGCCAGGTCTTTCAAATATATTACGGCATTTTTTTCTGTGATCTTGTTGTAAAAAATATCAATTGCATCCGGTTGATAGGGTGTCGTCTGATACGAATTGATAAAGCCGGTAAAATGATGGATGCGCTCCTGAGTGGTTGTCAGAACGCTTAATTCGTTCCATAGCTGATTAAA
>JAVFAG010000056.1:18053-20294 GCA_034002585.1 Paludibacter sp. | reverse complement strand
TATTCGGCCATTCGATTGGTGCATATCCCAACGGGTATCACGGTTCAGTGTCAGGATGAGAAATCGCAGCATAAAAATAAAGCGAAAGCGATGATTGAGCTTCGTTCGCGAATTTATGCGATTGAACATCAGAAATACCTCGACGAAATCGGGTCAAAACGTAAAACCATGGTGTCAACCGGCGACCGTTCTGCAAAAATTCGAACGTATAATTATCCGCAGGGACGAATAACCGATCATCGCATCAATTTTACGATTTACAATTTGGCTGCTTTTATGAACGGTGATATTCAGGCTGTAATCGATCAGTTGATTGTGGCTGAGAATGCCGAACGATTGAAAGAAAGCGAACTGTAATAATTCCGATGTTTGCCAAATGAAATATCTTTGATGTAAAAACAAGGTGAAAAAATACCTTTTTTTACTTCAATTAATTTTTAAGTACTACAAGGTAATAATTCAACTTCTATCAATACGATGAACAGAAAACAACTTTTCGAAAATATTCAACGTAAACGCTCGTTCCTTTGCGTAGGTCTGGATACCGATATTCAGAAAATCCCTGAATTTTTGTTTGACGAAGGTCAGGATGCCATTTTTGAATTCAACAAAGCAATCATTGATGCTACAGCTGATTTATGCGTAGCTTACAAACCCAACCTGGCTTTTTACGAAAGTCTGGGCCTGCAGGGTTGGGAAGCATTGGAGCGTACTGTAGATTATATTCGCGACACTAATCCCGATCAGTTCATTATTGCCGATGCCAAGCGCGGTGATATTGGGAATACGTCGGCCATGTATGCACGCACATTCCTTGGAAATATGGAGTTTGATGCGGTGACCGTGGCACCTTATATGGGCGAGGATTCGGTAACTCCTTTTCTCACTTATGAAGATAAATGGGTGATTCTGTTGGCACTAACATCTAACAAAGGGGCTTTTGATTTTCAGTTTATTGCCGATGAAAAAGGGGAGAAGCTCTACGAAAAAGTACTGAAAACGTCGCAACAGTGGGGAACCACCGATAACCTGATGTATGTGGTAGGCGCTACCAAAGCAGAAATGCTGTCAACTATCCGTACCATTATTCCCGATCATTTTCTATTGGTTCCGGGCGTAGGTGCACAGGGAGGAAGTCTGCAGGAAGTGGCCCGCTACGGCATGAATCAACAGTGTGGTTTGTTGGTGAATTCGTCACGTCAAATTATCTATGCGTCGTCGGGAACCGATTTTGCGGAGGCAGCAAGGGCTGAGACGCTTAAGGTTCAACAGGAAATGGACGAACTACTGCAACAGGCAGGAATCTGATATTCATTAGCTTTTGTTCGCAGGAAGGAACAATTATATCCTCAAGTGAACAAAATACAGCAACTTTTGAACTGGCAGCGTGGAAAAACATCTGTTTTCTTATATCCTTTTCAGTAAATAAATTACCGGTGCCAGGATTCGTTCCATCAAACTGCGTTTGTTGGTGATAATTTCGGCACTGCCAGTGAGCTCACCCTGCAGTGGCAACAGCTTACCGGTAGTGGTACGCAGCTCTTTTTCAAACGAAATCTCAACCGCATAATATTGCTCATCGGGTACCAGAGCAATTTTGTCAACCTGAGCTCTCAGCATTCCGAATTCGAGGTACGGATAATCGTGCAACTTCACCATAACAAGTTGCCCTTTCTCCACTTTTCCTGCTCCCGATACCGGCATCAGCATACGACCTGTGAAGTTGGAAGGAGCTGCAGGGACTACAGCTATCAACTTCTGATCTTTCGAAATGTATTGCTGTTCGTTCCACAATCCGTTAAAACTTACAACACCCGATAAAGGTGCAGTTAACAGATAATTGTACTGCCATTCGCTGAGTGCAGTTTCCAGTTCCAGTAAAGCCGATTTTAGCGACGAAAACAACTGGTTCTTTTCACGCAATTGCTGCACTGTCAGTTTTTGCAGCGATCCCGAAAGTTGTGCCGTTTCAATGTTCTCGAGCGATGCCGATGTTTTCAGTTGATCCAATTCGTTCTTCCGGCTGAGTAGTTGTTGCTCAGCCTGTTGTAATTCTGATTCGGCTACCACTTTTTGCTGAAACAACTGCTTATCCCGTTCATACACCGAGCGTTCAATCTCCAGTTCTTTTTCCTTGGTAGCGATTTGTTGCAGCAGTAAACTGCGGTATTCGCGTCGGTTGCTGAGTTGTTGACTGATAATGGCCTGCTCTTTTTCAGTAAGATTGAGCTGCAAAAAGTT
>JAVFAG010000056.1:16361-17953 GCA_034002585.1 Paludibacter sp. | reverse complement strand
AATTCGCTGTGCGTGCCCTGTTCGGCAATCATTCCATCCTCAATAACCACAATCTGATCGGCATTGCGTACTGTACTTAAACGATGTGCCACCACAATGGATGTACGTCCGTTCAGAAACTGCTCCAGTTGTTGCATAATCGCCCGTTCGTTATTGGTGTCGAGTGCATTGGTGGCTTCGTCGAGGAACACTACCTCCGGATCTTTGTACACAGCTCTTGCGATCAAAATGCGCTGCTTTTGCCCCTGACTCAGTCCAATCCCTTCCTGACCAATCTTTGTATTATACGCCAATGGAAGCTGTTCAATGTATTCACGAATATTCGCTACTTCTACCGCTTTCAGGAGTTTTGCTTTGTCAATGTTCTCCTCTCCGGGTGCTATATTGCGGGCAATGGTGTCGGAGAAAATATAGCCGTCCTGCATCACCACTCCGCAGCGCCTCCGCCATTCGCGCATGCTAAAAGTATCGAGCCGGTGCGGACCCAGTAAAATTTCGCCCTGTTGAAGGGGGTAGAAACCAAGCATCAGCTTCACCAGGGTTGTCTTTCCACTTCCACTGGTGCCCACAATGGCTGTTTGCTTTCCCGCCGGGATGCGTAAGTCAATCCCTTTAATTACCGGAATGCCCATGCGGGTGGTATCGTAACTGAAGAAAATATTGGATAATACGATATCCTGACCTGCAGGAATTTCCTGAATATTTTCACCGGTAGATGATTCTTCATCCTCTTTTTCGTGTACTTCACTGAGGCGTTCGAGGCTCAGGCGCGCATCCTGACTTTCTCTCATAAAGGTAATCAGCTGATCGACAGGAGCATTGAGTTGACCGATGATATACTGAACGGCCAGCATCATACCCAGGGTCATTTGCCCGTCAATGACCAGTTTAGCAACCAGGGCGGTTATCAGGAGGTTTTTTGTCTGGTTGATGAATACAGCTCCCGAATCCTGGTACTGAGCCAGTGCCAGCCCTTTAATCCGGAGGCGAAACATGCGGGCCTGCAGGCGTTCCCACTCCCAGCGTTTTTGTTTCTCGCTACCACTCAGACGAATTTCCTGCATGCCGTTCACCAGTTGTATCACATTGCTCTGATTGGCGGATTGAAGCGCGAAATTCTTATGGTCGAGCGATGCCCTTTGTTTCATAAACAGCCATACCCAGGCAAAATACAGACTACTGCCCACGATGAAGATGGCAAATACCGGGAAGCTATACAATAATATTACAAAGCTGAAAATTACAAGCGTAACCAGCGAAAACAGGATGTTCAGACTCGAATTGGTGAGGTAATGCTGAATGCGGGTATGGTCGTTGATGCGTTGAAGAATATCACCGGTCATTTTTGTATCAAAATAACCCAGGGGAAGTCGCATCAGTTTAATCAGAAAATCGGATATCAGTGCGATATTGACACGGGTACCCAGGTGAAGTAAAATCCAACCGCGAATGAAATCAATCGCAGTACCACTGATAATGAGCATCAGCTGGGCGATAAGTACAAGGCCTATATAACTGATATCCTGCGAGGAGATGCCAATATCGACTATCGATTGGGTAAGAAACGGAAGCACCAGTTGCAACAGACTTCC
>JAVFAG010000056.1:0-16261 GCA_034002585.1 Paludibacter sp. | reverse complement strand
AGATGGGTTGTATGTGGTCGATTTCCCAACCCACACCATTCTCGGAAATATGGCCGAACTTGTTGAATTGCATCCAGGCACCACAACAGTCCTTGCGGTATTTGTCGGGGTCAAAGCCGGGGATTTCCTGTCCTTTGTTCCAAACTGCCCGTATAATTTCCTGCGACCAGTTGTTCCCGTTTTGATCTGTATTGCGGAATCGTTTCATAGTGAAATTTTTAGCAGATTGAAAAAAACCGATGGCGCTGATAAACCGATCTCTCTGTTGGTGCATGTCGTTAACACAAGAAGAAAGGAGTCTGAATTGTAATACATCTGTCTGCATGGTTGTGCTGTTGTTATTGTATACTGCAAGTATAGAACATAATTCAGTTGGTTCAACTCACATACTGCTACCAATGTGCTCATGAAGTTCTCACAGGAATGTTAATGCGAATTCACAATTCATTTGTATGCAGTCTGCCTCCTTCCAATGGCTGTCGGGTAGGGCGCCATGCTGCAAAAACCGAACGGCAAACAATACACTGATTGTTTGCCGTTCGGTTTTATTGCTTACTGGAAGCAATGAATTCTTTTGTATAAGTTCTTCGTTTTTAAACCCAGATTATGGTAGTTCTGCCATCACCAGTGATGATTTTTAACCAATAACCACCTTTAACTTCGTTCATCTGTGCTGCATTCAGTGATGTGAATTCGGCAGCTGTTTTTTTTGTTGTTTTCATACTCTGTAAATTTTAATATTAATAATTTTGTTTCTTTTCTAGTTTCTTTTTTTAGTTAGAACAGTAGCCTTTTTATAAGGGCTATTGCGTTGACTGTTTTTGTAATTTTTAATTACCTTACAATATTATAGCATAAAATGAAGGGTTGAGCTCACAAAGCACTACAAAAGTTCTCACAAAGTACTAATATTTCACATAAAAAAAGCTAACAATTTTGTATAAAATGATGTGAAAATAATAATTCTTAATATTATTTCGTCGATTTGTAATGAAATCTCCGATTTTTTGTAATTTTGGGGTCTCGTATTTCTTGTTTTGTCATTTCCTTAGCGTGAAGTTTGTGAGAGAAAATGTGATAAAAATGAGAATTTTGTGAGTGCTTTGTGAGAACTTCGAAATTTTGGCCGGGTACCCCCTGCGTAACACGCAAAAAATGTGTAATTTCGAACTGCAAATAAGGAGCTAATATTATACTACATATTCAACTGTTACCATGTCGTCAAAAACCGGTTTTGTTCTTGTGCTTGCTTCGCTAATCCTAATCTTCGGGACACAGATATTTTTGGTTAATGATTATTACAAAACAACTCGTGCAGCCTGGGCCAAGGAATCGAATGCAATACTCGAGGAAGCTTTTCGGGCGGATTTGACTGTTCGCAATAATAAGTATAGAGAAACAATCAACGAATCAACAGTAGTTATCGCACCTCCGGAAATTGGAGATGAAGAAAATATGCCGGTTGTAGATCTTAGTAGTGATAAAGTGACTAATGTAATTAGTGGTCTGGATATGATATTCCACCTCCACATCAGCCCCACTGTTCCTCTTAATTTACATCAGTTGGACAGTATTACTTCCACTATCTTAAAAACCCGAGACATTCATAGCAGTTTTACCGTTAATATTATAAATCAAAAATCGGGTGAGCTTCTCGAAAGCTCCCGCGAAAACTGGCAATCATCCCTTTTTATGATTTCCAGTGAACCCATGCTTATTGATGCCGCCAATTCCATCGCCCTGCAGTTACACCTTATTAACCCTTTTCAGATTATTATCAAACGCATGGGACTCATGTTGGTTTCTTCGCTGGTGTTATCGCTGATTTGTTTGCTGGCCTTTATGTACCTGCAAAAGGTGCTTGCCCGTCAGAAGCAGCTGGTAGCCTTTAAAAACGAATTCCTGGGCACCATAGCGCACGAGCTCAAGCGTCCGGTGTCGAGCCTTACCTTTAATCTCGATTGCCTGAGTATGTCGGCAGCAACACTTGATACTCCGCAAAATAGTTTGCTGCTGAATAATTCGATACGGGCTACCGATGAGCTCAACGATGCCATTAATATGATTGTTACCCTATCGAAACTCGAAGAGGGAATGTTGATTCTCAACAAGGAACGGGTTGAGTTGCTGGATATCATTGAAGATCTGAAGGATAAGTTCAGCGAACAACGCTTTAAAAACAAACAGGTGACGATTAATCTCGATGTTGCAGATAATCTCCCCACTATCGATGGCGATAAACAACTGTTAACGCAATGTTTTGCCAACCTCATCGACAATGCCATTAAATATTCGGGCGATGATGTGCAAATTCTGATTCGGCTACAGTCTGAAAACCAACAGGTTTCTGTGGGGATTCAGGACAATGGATTTGGTATTCCGGAAGACAAGCTCGATTTGGTATTTGATAAGTACAGCCGTGTGCATCAGGGTATCACTCAGATTAAAGGTTTTGGTATCGGATTGAATTATGTGAAAAATATAGTAGAACAACATAAGGGTGAAGTAAAAGTAAGCAGTAAAACGGGTGTGGGTAGTGAGTTTAAAGTGGTGTTACCCGTAAGTTGAACAATAAAAAGTAAAAATATATGTACAAGGTTTTATTAATTGAAGATGATCTGAATCTGGGCACTACGCTACGGGGTGCGTTGGAAGAACGTGCCTATTCGGTGAAATATCTGCCTGGTGGGGCAACAGCACTGAAAGAGTTGATAAGCTTTAAACCCGATATTGTGCTGCTGGATGTGAATTTGAACGAGGAGCTGGATGGTTTTGCCATCAGTAGGAAAATAAGGGAATTGAGCGATGTACCCTTATTATTTACAACGTCCAGAGATGAGAACTCCGACTTTGACCAGGCCTTCAGTATCCCAAATACGGATTATGTGCGCAAACCCTATCGACTGGCCGAGGTGTTGAAACGCATTGAAAAGCTGGTAGTGAAAGAAGCTGCTGTACAGTGTTTCGAAATTGGCAACCTTCGTTTTTATCCCGATCAGCACAAACTGGTGGTCGATGGGGAAGAGCTGTACCTGAACAACTACGCTTCTGAAGTATTAATGCTGTTGTGTAAAAATAAAGATAATTTTGTGAGCCGTGATACGATTATTGAAACCGTATGGAAAACCCGTGATACACGATTGAAGGAAGGTTCGCTCAATAATAATGTGACCGTATTGCGCAAATACCTTGAGCGAGATCCGTCACTTACCCTCGAAAGTAAAATTAAACTGGGGTTGCGTCTGCGTACCGAGTAACCATGCCCTCGCAGCCATAGATATGTAAGCCTGATATAAATTACCAATGTTAAATTATATTAGGCTGACTTGTTGTAAGTATTGTTAATCGATAAATATCAATAGGCCTGCTCGTGTACGTTGGCAATAGCCCGTCCCGAAGGATCGTTTTGTTTTTTGAAGGCTTCGTCCCATTCCAGTGCGATGGGAGTAGAGCATGCCACCGAAGGCACCGAAGGTACGCAAGCTGCTGCCTGATCGGAACCGAAATGTTGCTGGAATATCGTACGGTAATAATATTCTTCTTTCGAAAGTGGTGGATTTATCGGGAAGGTTTCAGCTACGTTGGCCATCATTTCATCCGAAATTTGTGCAGAAGTTACTGATTTCAGAGTGTCAATCCAGTTATAGCCCACACCATCCGAGAACTGCTCTTTCTGTCGCCAGGTAATACTTTCGGGCAGATAATCCTCGAAGGCCTTACGCAAAATCCATTTTTCAATTTTACCCTTGCCGGCCATTTTGTCCTGTGGATTCAGGCGCATGGCCACATCCATAAATTCCTTGTCAAGGAAAGGCACACGGCCTTCTACACCCCACGATGCCAGCGATTTGTTGGCACGAAGGCAATCGTACTGATGCAGTTTGCTGAGCTTACGAACGGTTTCCTTGTGAAATTCTTCCGCATTGGGTGCTTTGTGGAAATACAAGTATCCACCGAAGATTTCGTCGGCACCTTCACCTGATAGTACCATCTTTACACCCATCGATTTAATTACCCTTGCAAGCAGGTACATAGGTGTACTGGCCCTTACAGTTGTTACATCGTAGGTTTCAATGTGGTAAATTACATCACGCAGTGCATCAAGACCTTCCTGAATGGTAAAGTTAATTTCGTGGTGAACGGTACCGATATAGTCGGCCACTTTGCGTGCAGCAGCAAGGTCGGGCGAACCTTCCAGACCAACCGCAAACGAATGAAGCTGAGGCCACCAGGCTTGTTCGGTATTGCCCGATTCAATACGAAGCGCCGCTTTCTTTTTAGCAATAGCCGAAATCACTGACGAATCGAGTCCACCCGAAAGTAATACACCATAGGGTACATCCGACATCAACTGACGTTCTACAGCATCCTCAAGGGCTTTGCGAAGCACATCAATATCGCTTGTATTATCCTTTACATTCTCGTAATCCATCCAATCGCGTTGGTACCATTTCACCGGAGCGCCATCCGGACTGTAATAATATTGTCCGGGAAGAAACTCCTCAATACGGGTACAATAGCCTTCGAGCGCTTTCAATTCGGAAGCGACATAATAGTTGTTATCTTCATCCCAACCCTGATACAGTGGAATAATTCCCATATGATCGCGGCCAATAAGGAAAACATCCTTTTCCACATCGTACAATGCAAAGGCAAAAATCCCGTTCAGGTCTTCCATCAGGTCTTTTCCCTTATCCTTGTACAAAGCGAGAATTACTTCGCAATCCGACTGACTTTGAAATTCGTACGTATCTTCGTAGCGTTTACGAATCTCACGGTGGTTATAAATCTCACCGTTAACAGCCAGCACCAGATTTTTATCCTTGCTGTACTGAGGTTGCTGACCCGATGCAGGATCGACGATAGCAAGTCGTTCGTGAGCCAGAATTGCCCGTTCGTTGGTAAAAATCCCCGACCAGTCGGGCCCACGATGACGAATAGTCTTCGATTGCTTCAACACCTGCTGTCGCAGTTGTGTGCTGTTTTGCTTTATATTAAATGTACATACGATTCCACACATAGCTTTGAATGTTTTTTAATGATTGATCAGTGAATGATGGATGTTTTCGGCTACCTTTCGTCCAAGTGCAATGGCTCTTACCACAAGGCTGGCACCAATCTGAGCATCACCGGTTGCAAATACTTTCGCCACGGTACTGCGCGATTGGTTGTCGGTTGCCACATTGCCACGGCCATCTAAGTCAACTCCCAGTTCGGAGAGTAATCCTTCGTGTACGGGATGTACAAATCCCAGGGCCAGGAATACCAGATCGGCTTTAATCTTCTCGGTTTTGCCTGTTGGCACCATTGTGAATTTTCCGTTTTCATTCTTCCATTCCACTTCTTCCACCAGCACCTCGGTAACTTTTCCGTTTTTGCCGTTGAATTGTTTGGTGTTCAGGCTCCACTTGCGGGTACATCCTTCCAGGTGTGAACTCGATGTTTTAAGAATATTTGGATAATAGGGCCAGGGGGTTGCCGGATTTTTCCCTGCCGGTGGCTGAGGGAGAATTTCAATCTGAGTGATAGCGGCGGCTCCCTGACGGACAGCGGTCCCCACGCAGTCGGATCCGGTATCGCCGCCACCTATCACCAGTACATTCTTTCCTTTGGCATTAATCAGTGTACGCTCATCAACAGGCTCTCCCATAATTAACTGGTTGGCCTGCGAGAGGTATTCCATTGCGAAATGAATGCCTTTCAGTTCGCGTCCTTCGGGGGTGATGTCGCGGGGTTGGCCGGCACCGATAGCGATACAAACTGCATCGAAATCGTTCATGATTTTCTTTCCTGAAACGGTAACTCCCACTTCGGTATTGGTTTTAAAGATAATACCTTCGGCTATAAGCTGATCAATGCGTCGGTCAATGATGTTCTTATTCAGCTTGAAGTTTGGAATGCCGTAACGCATCAATCCCCCTACATACTGATCTTTTTCGAATACCGTTACCCAGTGACCCTTGCGGTTCAACTGCTGTGCTGCGGCTAATCCTGCAGGGCCTGAGCCAATAACGGCAATTTTTTTACCCGTTCGGGTTTTAGGCGGCTGTGGTTTAATCATTCCTTCGAGGAAAGCGACCTCTGTTACCGCTGCTTCATTTTCCCGGATGGTTACCGGTGCGTCGTGCAATGCCAATACGCAGGATTTTTCACAGGGAGCCGGACAAATACGGCCTGTAAAATCGGGGAAGTTGTTGGTTTCGTGCAGCACTTCCACACCTTCTTTCCACTTGCCCTTGTAAATCAAATCCTGCCATTCGGGCATTTTATTGCCCAGCGGGCAACCCCACTGGCAGAAAGGAATTCCACAATCCATACAGCGTGATGCCTGCAATTTGCGGTCTTCCCGGTTCAATGTTTGTTCTACCTCGCCGAAGTCGTAAATGCGTTCGAAAACCGGCCGGTAACCCGCTTCTTTGCGGGGTATATAGGTGAATGCTTTTGGATTTCCCATTGTAGTAATTAATAATCGCGTTGTACTTGTGCTATTTTCTTGTTGATGGCTTCCATCTTTTCTTCCTGCAATACTTTCTTGTATTCAATAGGAACAACCTTGATGAATTTATCCACCGCTTCTCTCCAATTGTCAAGAATTTCTTTGGCACGTGCACTACCTGTATATTGATAATGACGGGTAATGAGGCTGTGCAGTTCTTTGCTATCCATGCTGTCCTCGATGAGCGACAGTTCTACCATTTCCATATTACAATAGAAGTCGAAATCACCGTTCTCGTCGTACACATAGGCAACTCCACCACTCATACCTGCTGCAAAGTTACGGCCTGTGGCCCCCAGCACTACTGTACGTCCGCCAGTCATGTATTCGCAGCAATGGTCGCCCGCTCCTTCAATCACGGCTATAGCTCCGGAGTTTCGTACGCAGAATCGTTCACCAACCACTCCGTTAATAAACACTTCACCGGAGGTTGCTCCATAGAGCATGGTATTACCGGCAATGATGTTTTTTTCAGGGCTGAAGGTATGTCCTGCAGGCGGCACCACAATCAGTCGGCCTCCCGAAAGTCCCTTGCCCAGGTAGTCGTTGGCATCGCCTTCGAGACGGAACGTAGCTCCTTTGCTCAGGAAAGCTCCAAAACTTTGTCCGGCCGAACCAGTAAACGAAGCCGTAATGGTTCCTTCGGGAAGTCCGGCATGGCCGTAGCGTTTGGCAATCTCACCCGAAAGCATGGCTCCTACAGCGCGATCAGTATTTTTAATTTCGCTCTTAATTTCAACAGGAACGCACAGGTCCAGTGCCGGAAGCGCTTTTTTAATTAAATGAGTATCGAGTACCTTATCGATTTTGTGCT
This sequence comes from Paludibacter sp., assembly GCA_034002585.1. Classification (GTDB taxonomy): domain Bacteria; phylum Bacteroidota; class Bacteroidia; order Bacteroidales; family Paludibacteraceae; genus Paludibacter. Next base: position 8,951 of record JAVFAG010000056.1, on the reverse strand, counting down.
CCTGGTTTTTAACATGCCTTAAAGCAGCTCCCACATGCATCGGTTTAAAATCTGTAATGCGGGATAAATCAACCTTGGCAATTTTTGCAGGACCTCCTGTTTGACGACGTTTTAGCAAATCGGCACGGCCGATGATTTCATCCAGCGATCGGTATCCCATCTGTGCAAGGTGTTCGCGTACATCTTCGGCCAGGAATTTAAAGAAGTTTACCAGGTATTCGTGACGACCGGTAAAGTGCTTGCGCAGGTCTTCGTCCTGGGTAGCTATTCCCACCGGGCAGGTATTCATGTGGCATTTACGCATTATCACACAACCCAATACGATAAGGGCACTGGTGGCAAAGCCAAATTCTTCAGCACCCAGCAAAGCAGCGATTACAATGTCGCGACCGGTTTTCAACTGACCGTCGGTTTGCAATACAATTTGTCCGCGCAGGTTATTCAATACCAGGGTTTGCTGTGTCTCGGCCAACCCAATTTCCATGGGCAGACCAGCATGTTTGATAGAACTCGACGGACTTGCACCTGTTCCACCTTCGTAGCCGCTTATCAAAATTAAATCGGCTTTGGCTTTGGCCACACCGGCAGCTATGGTACCCACTCCACTTTCCGAAACCAGCTTTACACTGATAATGGCCGATGGATTAATGTTCTTTAAATCGAAAATCAGCTGAGCCAAATCCTCGATGGAATATATATCGTGGTGGGGCGGGGGAGATATCAGCGAAATTCCCGGTATAGAATGGCGTGTCTTGGCGATAATCTTATCTACCTTGTAGCCCGGAAGCTGACCACCTTCGCCGGGCTTGGCGCCCTGAGCAATTTTAATCTGCAATTCATCTGCATTTACCAGGTATTCGGCAGTTACGCCAAATCGACCGGAAGCAACCTGCTTAATGGCTGAACGCGTACTCAAACCATCGGCGCGTTTTTTATAACGTTCGGGATCTTCGCCTCCTTCACCAGTATTCGACCGACCACCGAGTATATTCATCGCCATCGCCATGGCTTCATGCGCTTCCCGACTAATGGATCCATACGACATAGCACCGGTAACAAAGCGCCGGTAGATGTTTTCGATAGGCTCTACTTCGTTGATATCAATAGGCTTACGTTCGTACTCCAGTAAATCGCGGATAAAAACAGGTGATGCTTTTTCGTCCGCCGCTTTTACATATTCTTTGTATTTATCGTAATTGCCAGTTTTGGTGGCAATTTGCAAACGGGCAATGGTCTCCGGATTCCAGGCATGTTGTTCACCTTCCATACGGAAAGCGTACTGACCCAGATTGAGTAATACACGGTCGTTGCCTTCGCTGGGGAAAAATGCCCTGGTATGAGGCTCCAGAACTTCATTAGCAATATCTTCCAAATCGATACCTTCAATTTTGGAAACGAGGCCTTTAAAATAAGTATTGGTAACCTGAGTCGAAATCCCAACCGCTTCAAAAATCTGTGCACCGCGGTAACTGCGAATGGTTGAAATACCCATTTTCGACATTACCTTCAACAGGCCTTTGTTAACCGCCTTGATGTAATTTTTCTCAGCGGTATGAAAATCGAGTTGCAGGTCGCCGGATTTAATCTGTTGATTAAGAATAGCAAATGCCAGATACGGATTTACGGCATTGGCGCCAAATCCAAATAGCAGAGCAAAATGCATTACTTCACGGGGTTCTGCTGTTTCCACCACGATGTCGGTCTGCATGCGTTTGCGCTTATCGATCAGGTAATGATGCACTGCCGAAACTGCAAGCAGGGAGGGAATCGGAGCTTGTTCAGCATTCACGCCGCGGTCGCTTAGTACGATGTAGTTTTTGCCTTCATCTACCGCTTTTTCTACCGAAATACACAATTCCTTAATGGCTTTTTCAAGTCCTTTCTTACCGTCTTTTGCTTTAAAATGCATGGGAAGAACGGCGGTTGAAAAACCTTTATAGCGAAGGTTCAGAAGGATGTCGAACTGTGTATTGGTAAGTAGCGGACTTTTCAGCTTCACCATCTTACATATTTCCGGCGCTGGTTCAAGCAGGTTGTTGTGAACCGAACCCACATACGAAGTGAGCGACATCACCAGCTCTTCGCGGATGGGGTCGATGGGTGGATTGGTAACCTGAGCAAACTGTTGACGGAAATAGTTGAACAAACGTTGTGGTTTGTCGGAAAATACTGATAAGGCCACATCATTCCCCATGGATGAAACAGGTTCCTGACCTCCTTCTGCCATCGGAATCATCAGCTTTTCAATATCTTCTTTCGAATAACCAAAGGCTGTAAGTTTTTTCTCGTAGTCCGGACATTCAGTTTTAACTGAGCGTCCCGAAGATATTTTTTCGAGGCTGATGCGGTTTTGGTCGAGCCATTCTTTGTAGGGAAATGCCTTGGCAAGACCTTCTTTGAGCTCCCGATCGTAATATATTGTTCCGAGTTCGGTATCAATCATAATCATCTTACCTGGTTTGAGGCGGCCTTTTTCCTTTATTCGCGGAGCTTCGATTGGAATGGTGCCTGTTTCGGAAGCAATAATCATCAGGTCATCGTGAGTGATGAGGTAGCGGGCGGGACGCAAACCATTGCGGTCGAGCATACCACCTGCATAGCGGCCATCGCTGAACAGCAGAGTAGCCGGACCATCCCAGGGCTCCATGAAAATGGAGTGGTATTCGTAAAATGCTTTCAGATTGTCGGAAATCGGATTCTTTGAGTTCCAGCTTTCCGGAACCAGCATCGATAGTGCATGGGGCAAACTTTTACCCGACATTACCAAAAATTCCAGGACGTTATCAAGTGATGCCGAATCGCTCATTCCAGGTTGAACTACCGGCATAAGGTCTTTTAAATCGCCCAAGAGGTCCGATTTCAGTACGCTTTCGCGGGCTTCCATCCAGAAACGGTTGCCACGAATGGTGTTGATCTCTCCATTGTGACCCAACATCCGGAACGGTTGCGCCAAATCCCAGGTTGGGAAGGTGTTAGTGCTGAAACGAGAGTGAACCAGCGCTATTCCGGAAGTGAAATTAGAATCGCTTAAGTCGGGATAATATTCACGCAATTGCAGCGACGTAAGCATCCCTTTGTACACCATCTGACGAGTCGACAGGGTTACAATATAAAAACTGCGTTCGCGTGCTAGGTTGGATTTTGCGATGGCACCCTCAATCTTTTTGCGAACGATGTATAATTTGTGTTCCAGCTCCGACTGGTTGGCCCCACCGGTTATAAACAGCTGTTTTATAAGTGGTTCATTGGAAGCAGAAATCTCACCAAGAATATCACTGTTGGTGGGAACATCGCGTACGGCCAATAATTGAAGGCCTTCTTTTTCAATATTTTCGCGAATTACATTCAGACAGAGTGTTGCCTTATTGTCGTCTTTTGGAAGAAAAACAAGCCCTGTTCCGTACTTGCCTTTTGCCGGAACGGGGATACCTTGTAAAAGAATAAATTCATGGGGAATCTGCACCAGAATTCCGGCTCCATCGCCGGTTTTGTTGTCGGCACTTTCGGCACCGCGGTGTACCATATTTTCGAGGACTTGCAGACCTTTTTCGACGATTTCATGCGACTTTTCTCCGTAGAGATTCAACACAAGTCCTACTCCGCATGCGTCGTGTTCGTTGTCAAAAGAGTACAGCGTACGCTGTTCAGCTTCGTCTAGTTGTCGGGGACTTAAACTCATAGCTTAACTTTGTTTTTTAGTTTTTTTGAGATACAAAGGGGAAAGACACAACTGTTGCCGTGTCGTAACTGTCAGAATTTTAGTCAATTAATGATTAATGACCAGTTTCGGTCATTAATCATTAATCACTGTCTGATTTTATCGGATAAAGAGTAATTCCCGGTACTTGGGAAGGGTCCACATTTCGTTGTCGACGATGAGCTCCAGTTTGTCTACATCGTAACGAATTTTGTCAAAATAAGGGAATACCAGATCGTGATAAGCTTTTGCCTTATCGTATTCATGCTCAATTTTATTGCATCTTTTACGTTCTTCAATCATTGCATCCACATTATTTTTGATGTTGGTCAAACGTGCAGCAATTTCTTCAATCAGACTTTTATTCATTGCTGCCAGTTGCGCAGCCTGTTCGGGAGAATAAATAGCATAAATCTTAGCAACATTATCGAGTAGGAGCGATTGGTATTTCGTAACCACCGGAATGATGTGATTCATACACAAGTCACCCAATACGCGGGCTTCAATCTGAATTTTCTTGGTATAGGTTTCCCATTTCACTTCATTACGGGCATGGAGTTCTTTTTCAGAAAGTACGCCATTTTTAGCAAACATGGCTACCGTTTCTGGTTTTGTGTACGCCTTATAGATTTCAGGAACACTGGTTTCGCAGTCCAAACCACGTTTTGCGGCTTCCACTTTCCATTCGTCGCTGTAACCATTACCATCGAAACGAATTGGTTTCGAAATCTTGATGTATTCTTTGATAACTTCAAAGATTGCTTTTTCCTTGGTTTTGCCGGATGCAATTAATCCATCAACTTTTTCCTTAAATTCTACCAACTGAGCAGCAACTGCACTGTTTAATGCAATCAGAGCCGAAGAACAGTTGGCCGAGGAACCTACTGCACGGAATTCAAAACGGTTACCGGTGAAAGCAAAAGGCGACGTACGGTTACGGTCGGTATTGTCGAGCAATACTTCAGGAATATGTGGAATACCCAGACTCAAACGTTTTTTTGCATCCATCACGATGGCTTCGTCGGTAGAGCTGGCTTCCAGTTTGTTTAAAGCAGCTGTAATCTGACTTCCAAGGAATGCGGAAACAATTGCCGGAGGTGCTTCGTTAGCTCCCAGACGGTGAGCATTGTTAGCTGTCATAATCGAAGCCTTCAACAGTGCATTGTGTTTGTAAACAGCCATCAGGGTGTTTACCAGGAAGGTGATGAACTGCAGGTTTTCTTCGGGAGTTTTACCCGGAGTAAGCAGACCTACACCCGTATCGGTTCCCAGCGACCAGTTGTTGTGTTTGCCTGATCCGTTTACACCTGCAAACGGTTTTTCGTGCAACAGCAAGCGGAAACCATGGCGGCGGGCTACTTTCTTCATCAGCGACATGATGAGCAGGTTCTGATCGTTCGAAAGATTGGCTTCACCAAAGATTGGAGCCAGCTCAAACTGGTTAGGCGCGACCTCATTGTGACGGGTCTTTAATGGAATACCGTATTTGTATGCTTCAAATTCAAGATCTTTCATATAGGCAGCCACACGCGAAGGTACCGAACCAAAATAATGGTCTTCGAGCTGCTGGTTCTTAGCCGATTCGTGTCCAAGAAGGGTGCGACCGGTCAGGGCCAGGTCGGGACGTGTTGCATACAATCCTTCGTCAACCAGGAAATATTCCTGTTCCCAACCAAGGTAAGAATATACTTTTTTAACTTCAGGATTGAAATACCGACAAACCGATGTAGCAGCTTTATCCACTGCATTCAGGGCCTTGAGAAGCGGAGCTTTAAGGTCGAGAGATTCTCCGGTATAGGAGATAAAAATGGTAGGGATACACAATGTATCATCGAGTACAAATGCAGGTGAAGAAGGATCCCATGCAGTATAACCACGGGCTTCAAACGTGCTGCGAATACCGCCACTTGGGAAGGAGGAAGCATCAGGTTCCTGTTGAGCAAGTAATTTGCCGGAAAAATCTTCAATTACATTTCCTCCTGGTGCACCTTCGTATTCAATAAATGAATCATGTTTTTCAGCTGTTCCATCGGTTAATGGCTGAAACCAGTGGGTGTAATGAGTAGCTCCCATTTCCATAGCCCAGCGTTTCATTCCTGCTGCAACGTGATCGGCAATGTCGCGATCGAGGGCAACACCGTTATCCACTGCATTCTGTATGGCTTCCATGGTATCTTTAGCAAGGTATTTCGACATTGCTTTGCGAGAAAATACATACTTGCCGTAATACTCAGAGGTAAGTTTGCCGGGGGCTTCCACGCAGATTGCTTTTTTTCTGAAAGCTTCTTCTACTGCTTTAAAACGTAATGATGACATAATTGTGTATTTTAATTTATTATTTGTCTTTTTTATATCTAAAATCAGTTATTGCTTGCTATATGATAATCATACTTTGCAAATTTAGTAATAATGTAAATTAAATAGCTAATTTTTAATGTTAAGAGTTGGAATAAAATATTCTTTGTTTTAATCTGTAATGAAAAAACGTTAAAATGCTTACAAACTGTAATCGATCGCTAAAAATATGTTTTAAAACATAAATTTGGCGGCTTGTAATCTTCCATTTTTTTAGTGTGCAAAGATACTTATTTTTATTGTTTTTGGAGAAAAAGGCAGGCCATTTCTCACGAGGTGGCCTGCCGGAAACAATAAAACTAAAAAACACACGATTATTTTTTAAAGATTACCGTGTTTGCGTTCATTCAACCCGTTGGCTGAACAAGAGGAATACCGGGGCTGAAAAGGGGCTTTCACTTCAGGGTTGATGTGCTTTTTGCCCCGGTAAACCTTATTAGTTATAGGCGGTTTCGCCGTGTTCGTAAATGTCAAGTCCTTCTTCTTCCACGCGTTTATGGACACGTAAACCAATGGTTTTCTTCAGAATAGTAAAGAGGATAAATCCTGTTCCAAGTCCCCACGCTGCTACTGCAACCACTCCGATGAGCTGGGTGATGAATTGGTCGAATCCAAAACCATATAAGGCACCACTCGAAGTTGAGAACAATCCCACCATTAAGGTTCCAAATGCTCCGTTTAATCCATGAACAGTTACAGCACCTACCGGATCATCAACTTTAAATACATTTTCGATTAGCCTCAATCCAAAGACAAGAACTATTGCTGCCAGGGCTCCGATAATGATTGCTCCCCAGGCATCAACTGCTGCGCAGCCTGCGGTGATTGCAACCAAACCTGCCAGAGCGCCATTGAGTGTTACGCTGAGCGACGGTTTGCCGTAAAGTATCCAGGTAAGAACTAAGGTGACAATAGTTCCTGCAGCTGCTGCAAGATTGGTTGTCAGGAAGATGTGAGAAATTGCTACGGCATTTCCACTTCCACTTGCGGCCAATTGTGATCCGGGGTTGAAACCAAACCATCCCAGCCAGAGAATGAATACTCCCAATGCACCAAAAGTAAGGTTGTGGCCAGGGATTGCCATGACTTTTTTGCCTCTGAATTTTCCTATGCGTGGGCCAAGTATTACTGCCCCGGCCAAACCAATCCATCCTCCGAGTGAATGAACCGCAGTAGAGCCTGCAAAGTCAACAAAACCCATTTGAGCCAACCAGCCACCTCCCCATATCCAATGTCCGGAGATTGGATAAATAAGCATTGAGATTACAATACTGAAAATAACATACGAAACAAAATGTGTTCTTTCAGCCATTGCTCCCGAAACGATGGTGGCAGCTGTAGCTGCAAAAACGGTCTGGAAAATTAAAAATGCTTCAGAAGGTATTGCTCCTGTCCAGATGCTATCGTTGTAGGTGCCAAATATTCCCCAAAATCCGTTATTCGCACCGAACATAAGGCTATATCCCACCAGGAAAAAGGCCATCGATCCAAATGCAAAATCGATCAGGTTCTTCATTAAAATGTTGACGGTGTTTTTGGAACGGGTAAAACCTGCCTCTACCAATGCAAAACCTGCCTGCATCCAAAATACCAGGGCTGCTGCTACCAACACCCATACTGTGTCGATTGAGCTGGCCATTTCCGAAACGGTTGCCGCTGTTGTTCCAATACTGCTCATTATCGAGTCTGTTGAAATTGCAGGGGCACTCACTATGCTGTCGCTGACTGTTTTCAGCGTATCAATTACTTCTGCCATAATGCTATAGTTGATAAATTAAGTACTTTGTTATTTTTCGTTTTCAGCATTGTAAAGTGCAATATCGCCACGTTCTCCTGTGCGGATGCGAATTGCATCTTCCACATTGATTATAAAAATCCGTCCATCGCCTATTTCTCCTGTCTGTGCCGCTTCCTGAATGGCTTTGACAGTCTTTTCAACGTTTTTATCACGAACAATTATGCTGATCAATGTACGTTCAATAAAACTGGTGTCGTATATTACTCCACGGTAAATACGTCCCTGTCGGGCTTTACCAACTCCACGTACATCGTAGTATGAAAACCATTCGATTTCAATGGCATCGAGAGCTTCTTTAACCTCGTCGAACTTGGTTTTGCGTATGATTGCTTCAATTTTTTTCATTTTTATACCTTTTATGTTTGATACTACTCAGATGCATCTTACTGAAGAACTGCAGTGAGAATAAACTATAGTGAGCAATTGAATTATAAACTTATTGCAGCTACTACATAGAACTGCTGTGTAGTTGGATTAAGAATCATGCTGGCCGATACCGGTAAGCTGAAATCTTCGGTGATTTTAACTTCTTTCGAACTGCTGATTCCTACGTTAACCAAGCCGAATTTCCCATCAGGAGTATGCCATCCGCTACCTGCACCGGCAAAAACACTGAAACTTTTGAAAGCATAACCTGCTTCGAAGTACATGTCGCCACCTTTAGTTAGTGCACCTCCTGCTTCGTTTAGCATGTAGTTGGCCGAAAGACTGAAATCTTTAATCGAATATCCCAGGTTTACTTCAAAACCGTGAGCACCTGTAGCTTTCGAAATGTCGAAATAATCTGTTCCGGGGAAGTAGTAGTCAGTGATACCCAGCATCAAACCGAAACCAAAGGTGTAATTGGCAAATAAATCGGCTTCCAGAAAGGTCCCGTCGAATCCTGCCGATCCCCATGCTCCTGCCGAGAATCCACCATTGGAATAGGTAACGCCGGGTTGTATCGATGCACCGGCAAACTTGGTTCCGCGCCATACATACGAGCTTACGATATCGGCACTTGCTTCCACACTCTGAGCCTGAACTCCTGTTGTTGTTAACACTGCAATCATAGCGATTGCCATCATTTTCATCTTATTCATACTTTTACTTTTTAAAAAA
>JAVFAG010000055.1:2504-20510 GCA_034002585.1 Paludibacter sp. | reverse complement strand
AAATACTGATAAAATGTTTTCTTTGATATGCGCAGTGTAGCACAAATATCATCTACCGAAACACTCCGGATGCCCCGTTGATGAAATTGATGAAGTGCTAATTGTATAATATTTTCTCTCATAATTGAAAAGTGGCGCAAAGGTAACACAAACCATCTTATTTTATCAATACTATCATTATTAAAAATGATTAAAATTAATCTATATCGCTGAATATCATTATATTAAAAAACTGTTACAAGGAAACTTTTATACTTTTTAAGTTTCCACGTTTCTATAGATTCAGAAAAAAACCTAAAAAAAAAGGTGTGAACCGGCGGAATTGCTAACTTTGTTGAGGTGAAACCAATCGAAATTTCAAACTTTTATACAAAAACACTATGAGTATCAATGCATTTATCAGTCAGGAAAAGAACAGAATATTAGAAGAATTGTTCAGTCTTATACGTATTCCCAGCGTGAGTGCCCATCAACACCGTCAGCCCGAAATTGCGCAATGTGCACTGCGTTGGAAAGAACTCTTGTTAATGGCAGGAGCCGACAAGGCAGAGGTAATGCCCACAAAAGGCAATCCGGTAGTGTATGCTGAAAAAATCATCGACCCGGCAAAACCCACTGTTTTGGTGTACGGGCATTACGATGTGATGCCTGCCGAGCCGCTCGAACTGTGGACTTCCCCCGCTTTCGAACCCGAAATTCGCAACGAAAAAATATATGCACGCGGAGCCGACGACGATAAAGGTCAATCGTTTATGCACCTGAAGGCCTTTGAATACCTGGTAACCAACAAGCTGTTGAACTGCAATGTGAAGTTTCTGATTGAAGGGGAAGAAGAGATTGGTTCGGTGAATCTGGAAGATTTCTGTAGCGAGAATAGGGACTTACTTGCCTGCGACACAATTCTGGTTTCGGATACCAGCATGCTGGGAGCCGAAACACCAAGTATAACCACAGGACTTCGCGGACTGGCCTATTGGCAACTGGAAGTAAGTGCCGCCAACCGCGATTTGCATTCGGGAATTTTTGGCGGTGCTGTAGCGAACCCTATTAATGAACTTACAAAACTGCTTGCCGGGCTCACCAGTACCGATGGTAAAATTCTGATTCCGGGATTTTATGATAAAGTGGAGGAGGTTTCGGCAGAAGAAAGGAAACTTATATCACAGATACCCTTCGATGAAGAACAATACAAGAAGAACCTGGGCATTACTGAAGTGTTTGGAGAAAAAGGCTATTCGACCCTCGAACGCACCGGCATCCGTCCCACACTCGAATTATGTGGTATTTGGGGAGGCTATACCGGCGAGGGTTCCAAAACGGTGCTTCCTGCCAAGGCCTTTGCCAAACTATCGGCCCGATTGGTACCCAATCAGAAGCATGAAGAAATAATGAAGCTGGTTTCCGGTTATTTGCACCAGATTGCACCATCGCACATCGAACTACAGGTAATTCCTCTTCACGGTGCCGAAAGTTATGTGTGTCCCATCGATTCACCGGCCTATAAAGCAGCCGAAAAAGCCTACGAAGAAGTTTTTGGGATTCGTCCGCTCCCTGTTCGCCGCGGAGGAAGCATCGGTGTGGTTCCCGTTTTTGAAAAAGTGTTGGGTGTAAAACCCATCCTGATGGGCTTTGGACTCGAATCGGATGCTATCCATTCGCCCAACGAAAACTTTCCACTCGACTTGTTTTTCAAAGGAATACAAACCATTACGGCATTTTACAAACATTTTTCATAAAAAATCGTCAAAAAATTTGCCTGTATAAAAATAATGTATTACGTTTATAGCACCTTTTTGAAACAATTTTTAATCAACGTATTATCTTATTAGTATTAACATTTCTAATACTTACAATCATGACTAAAACAATAACTTTTAACGAATTGCGCAGAATCAAGGATGCACTGCCAAGCGGGAGTATGGCCAGGATCGCTGAAGAACTTGGCCTGGAAAAAGAATCAGTAAAAAACTATTTCGGAGGACACAACTACAAAGACGGGAAAAGCATCGGAATTCATATCGAACCGGGACCCGATGGCGGATTGGTAATGCTGGATGACACACAGATTTTAGACATAGCTCTGCGCATTCTTGAAGATCAAAAGTCGTAAATTATACTATCAATTAAAAAACAAAAAGCAGTGATTTTCTTTTTCACTGCTTTTTTGATACCCCGATGATCCATTTTCCTGAATTATTTGAACAACGTACCCGCGAAGTGCTGGGGCAGGAATTCGAAGCTCTGAAGTCAGCGCTTCTGGAACCGGCACCTGTTAGCATACGTATGAATACCAAAGCGGGCAATCATCTTCATGTGGCCGAAGCGGTCAGATGGTCGAAGAAAGGCTATTACCTTCCTGAGCGACCTCTTTTCACAGCCGACCCTCTGTTGCATGCAGGTGTATACTACGTACAGGAAGCCAGCTCTATGTTTCTGGAAGAAGTCGTGCGACAGCTTGCGCCGGATGCCCGCACTGTACTTGATTTGTGCGCCGCTCCTGGTGGTAAATCGACTTTGTTGAGCAATATGCTTTCTGATGATGCCTTGCTGGTAAGCAATGAATTTGTCAGAAGCCGGGCGATGATTCTGGCAGAAAACCTTATCAAATGGGGAAATCCGAATACCGTTGTCACCAACAACGCACCCGAGGCTTTTAGTAGTGTACCATCAATGTTTGATTTAATCGTTGTTGATGCACCCTGCTCAGGCGAAGGGATGTTCAGAAAGGATCCGGCCTCGGTGAACGAATGGAGCCTGCACAATGTAACACAGTGCGCCATCCGCCAGAAATCAATAGTGGAAGATGCCTGGGACTCGTTAAAAACCGACGGAATTCTCATTTATAGCACTTGCACTTACAATCGGGAAGAAAACGAGGAAACGGTAAACTGGATTTGCAATGAATTGGGTGCTGAATTGCTGACTATCGATTGCTCTGCTTTTCCGGGAATAGTGATGTCCGATGCAGGGTATCGTTTTTATCCTCACCGTATTCAGGGTGAAGGATTTTTCATCTCCGCCATGCGTAAAAAGTCGGATGCGCCACCACCGGCACGTATCAAAACCGATTTGCGAAAAATGAAGCTGCAGACCTCTAAGTTGATGCAAACGGCATTGTTGCCAGATGCCGGTTTTCAAAACCTGGAAGATGAAACACAGGTTTTTGCACTTCCTGCCCATTTGTACGACACCATGCTGTTTTTACGTGCGCAGTTAAACTGCCTGGTATGCGGTGTTCAATTGGCTGAAAAAAAGTGGAAAGATTTGATTCCTGCCCATCAGCTTGCTTTATCCAAACATCTTAACCGGGAACTGTATCCGGAGAAAGAAGTTGATCTGCCCACCGCATTGAATTACCTCAAACGCGAAGCAATAACACTGAACGATATGCCGCAGGGCTATGTATTGATTACCTATCAGCATCAAGCACTTGGCTGGGTGAAGAACCTGGGCAACCGCAGCAACAATCTTTATCCCCAACACTGGAGAATCAGAATGAACCTATGACAACAATAACCTTTCTGGGCACCGGAACTTCAACAGGCATCCCACTAATTGGCTGTAAGTGTGATACTTGTAGTTCAACCGATAAAAAAGACAAACGACTCAGGGCTTCAGTTCTGGTGGAGACCAACGATACTACTCTGTTGATAGATGCAGGACCAGATCTGCGTCAACAGCTCTTATTGCATAGGATTACTTATCTCGATGGTATTCTGGTTACCCATGAACATTACGATCACATTGGCGGACTCGACGATGTTCGTCCGCTGGGAAATATGAATGTATATGCCGAAGAAGGTGTACTGCACAGCATCCGTCGGAATATGCCTTATTGTTTTGCCGAAAACCGCTACCCGGGAGTTCCCATGTTACATCTTCACACCATAAATACTGAACCTTTCTCTATTTACACTACTAGAATTCAACCTCTTAGGTTAATGCATGCCCGCTTGCCCATTCTGGGCTTCAGGATAGGTGACTTTGCCTATCTTACCGATGTAAAAACCATTCCGAAAGAAACATTCACTTTGTTGAGAAATTTAAAAGTCCTTGTACTAAATGCGCTGCGTCACGAACCTCATATCGCCCACCTGAATCTCGACGATGCGATTGAAATGGCACAACGCATAGGTGCCCGCAAAACTTTTTTTACACATTTCAGTCACGATATTGGCAAACATGAAATAGTTTCATTAAATTTGCCGGAAAACATCGAACTGGCATTCGATGGATTACAAATTAAGGTATAAGTTGTATTTACACATGAAAAGGATCAGGTTGTTACATCCGCTTCTTATTCTTACTATAGCAGTCTTTTTAAGTTCCTGCACAACGATGCTTTACACCAGCATCGACATCCTTCGTCCGGCAAAGGTGAGCTTTCCTGCCGATATAACGAAGGTTGTACTGATTAATAATGCACCGGTACAGCATCCCGATGTGGGACATAGCACCAGGTTATTGAATCAACAGGAACGTAAAGTACGGTTAACTACCGACAGCGTTTCAGTATATTGCCTGGCAGCACTGGCAGAAGGTATGGCGGGAAAAGAATTTTTCAACAAGGTATCGCTTGAACCCAACACCATCAACCAGAACAGTTTATCAATTAGACCAACCCTCCCCGACCGGGAACTTATCACAACGGTTGCTGCCCGCAACTCAGCTAATGCAGTCGTTTCACTAAACCAGATTGTGGTGGCAAGTGTGCAGGGGGAAGTGTATAACGAAGAAACCAATTCTTTCATTTCGTATATTGAAACCATTTACGAATCGCACTGGAGTACCCACTTTCCTGAAAAACATAAAGTACAAACCTTTAGTGCAAGAGACACCGTTTTTTGGGAATCAGAAGCTTATTCGAGGCAGCGGGCCATACAGGGCCTGCCCGATCGCAACGATGCGCTCATCGACGGAGCACTGATTACAGGACAGAGAAACCTGAACAGGTTCATACCCTGGTGGGATAAAGTTGACAGATACTTGTTCAACTCTTCATCAAAAAACATGAAACCCGGGATGGATGCCTTCTACCGAAAAAAGTGGAATGAAGCCATTGAAGCCTGGACAAATGCACTTACGATTGGCAAAAACGAATCAATGAATGGCAAGCTGGCCCATAATCTGGCTGTTGCCTGCGAAATACAGGGAAACCTCCAACAAGCCAAAGCGTATTCCGATAAAGCAGTGGAATATTTTATGTCGAGCTTCCTCATTTCGTACGATCAGTTTATGCTGGTAGTAGGCTACAACGAAGAGTTAGAAAAACGAATAAAAGAAGTGGAAACTGTAAATCAACAATTAGGAGAGTAACACTAAAGATACACTATATGCTAAGCAATAACGACTTAAAAATCCTGGAAAAGAAAGGAATATCGGAAGAAAAAATCAACACACAGCTTCATTCATTTGAAACAGGTTTTCCTTTTCTTGATATCATCAGTCCGGCTACACCCGACCAGGGTTTACTGCAACCCGGGCATGAAACCATTTGCGCCTACCTCGAACGCTGGGATCAGTACCTGAAAGGAAGTGCCTCCATTGTAAAATTTGTACCTGCTTCGGGCGCGGCCAGTCGTATGTTTAAGGACTTATTCGAATTTCTTTCGGGCGATTCGGAGCATCCTGTAAAGCCAGCCGAACTTCAGTTTTTTGAACAAATCAATCAGTTTGCATTTTATGCGTTGCTAAACGAAGTTTGCCTGAAAAAAACAGGCAGTGATATTCCAGCCTTACTGGAAGCAAAGAAGCACAAAACCATCGTGGATTTGCTCCTGAACAAAGACGGATTGAATTATGGAGCTTTGCCCAAAGGCTTGCTTCAATTTCACGCCTATGGGGATAAAAGCCGCACACCCTTTGAGGAACATCTTTCGGAAGGGGCTTTGTATGCAATGAACAACAACAATGAAGTAAACATTCACTTTACAGTATCTTCCGAGCACCGTCAGCTTTTCGAGCAGCACCTGATCGAAGTGAAAACAGAGTATGAAAAGATACTCAACGCTCATCTTCACATCAGCTTTTCGGAACAAAAACCTTCTACCGACACCATTGCTGCTGATGAAAACAACCAGCCATTCCGGGAAGACGGGCAGTTGGTGTTTCGTCCGGGAGGTCATGGAGCGCTGATTGAGAACCTCAATGACCTGGATGCCGATATCATTTTCATCAAAAATATTGACAATGTAGTTCCCGATGCCCGTAAGAATCCAACAGTAATTTACAAAAAGATGCTGGCCGGAATACTCGTCGAACTGCAGGAAAAATGTTTCGAATATCTTCGGGAAATGGAAGAAGGTCGTTTGGCGGATGAACGGCTTTGGGAGATTGCCGATTTCTGCGAACAACAACTGAATAATATCCATCCCGGAATTTCAGAAATGGATGGACTGACCTTGCAGGAATACCTGTACACCAAACTGCATCGTCCGATACGGGTTTGTGGTATGGTGCCCAATACCGGTGAACCGGGCGGAGGTCCGTTCTTAACCGTAAATGCTGATGGCACTGTTTCTCCTCAGATTCTCGAAAGTTCTCAGATTGCACTGGACAATCCTGTAGAAAAAGAAAAAATGATGCGTTCAACTCATTTCAATCCGGTGGATCTGGTATGTGCTGTTCGTAATCACAAGGGCGAAAAATACAATTTACTACAGTATGTGGATCACAACACCGGCTTTATCTCATTGAAGTCGAAAGGTGGAAAAGAATTAAAAGCGCTTGAGCTACCGGGATTGTGGAATGGCTCCATGTCCGATTGGAACACTGTGTTTGTGGAGGTTCCGCTGGAAACCTTTAATCCAGTAAAAACAGTCAATGACTTATTGAGGCAGGAGCACCAGTTTTAAGTTTAAAAAACGGGTTAATGATTTGATTCATTAACCCGTTTTCTTTTATTCCTCTGCCATATTGTGGAACACATTCTGTACATCTTCGTCGTCTTCGATTTTATCGAGCAACTTCTGAACCTGCGCTTTTTGCTCCTCGTTGAGTTCTTTCATATCATTAGGGATACGCTCAAACTCAGCGGAATGAATTTCATAACTATTTTCTTCGAGGTGTTTTTGAATGGAAGAATAGGATTGGAACTCACCATACAGAATGATGCCGTCTTCATCCTCAACCAATTCATCCACCCCGTAATCGATCAGCTCCAACTCCAGGTCTTCCAGCGAGACTCCTTCTTTCGGAGAAATCTTAAATACACACTTATGATCGAAAAGGAATTGAAGGGAGCCGGTTGTTCCCAGTGAACCGCCATAGCGGTTGAAATAGCTGCGGATATTGGCTACAGTACGCGTTGGATTGTCGGTAGCAGTTTCCACTACGATGGCAATACCATTAGGACCGTAACCCTCGTATACCATTTCCTTGTAATCGGCTTCGTCTTTCGAAGTCGCCTTTTTAATTGCCCTTTCAACATTTTCCTTGGGCATATTTTCTTTCTTCGATTGCTGAATAAGTACCCGGAGACGAGGATTCGTTTCCGGGTCTGCACCACTTTCGCGAGCTGCAATCGTAATTTGTTTTCCAAGTTTTGTAAACACACGGGCCATATTACCCCAGCGTTTCATCTTGGTTGCTTTTCGGTATTCAAACGCTCTTCCCATAAATATTTTGATTAAAAAAAGGGGTTGAAATATCAACACCCTTTTTAGTTATGTACAAGGTTTCGCTTAGGCGTTTTTAGCTTTGAGCACTATAGCCTGGAATGCTTCAGGATGATTCATTGCTAAATCGGCCAACACTTTGCGGTTCATTTCGATACCGGATTTGTGAAGAGCACCCATCAGTTTCGAATACGACATACCTTCCAGACGGGCAGCAGCGTTGATACGCTGAATCCATAATGCACGGAAGTTACGTTTTTTAACCTTACGGTCGCGGTAAGCATACTGCAGACCTTTTTCCCAGGTATTTTTTGCAACGGTCCAAACATTGCGACGGCCTCCGAAATATCCCCGGGTGAGGCTCAAAATTCTTTTTCTTCTTTTACGTGAAGCAACGTGATTTACTGATCTTGGCATAATAAAAATGATTTGTGAATGTCAGCGCTCCTACATGGGAAACTTAAAGCTGAATGCATTCTGTTTTAATACTTTGAGTAAACGATGAATTTAAACTATCAATTTGATGATCAGATGCAAAGCATGTGACGAACGTTCTTTTCATCCACCTTAGCCACCAGGCCGGTTTGTGTCAGATTACGTTTTTGCTTGGTAGTCTTTTTTGTCAGAATGTGACTCTTAAATGCATGTTTTCTCTTGATTTTTCCTGTTCCGGTAAGGGCGAACCTCTTTTTGGCACCGGAGTTAGTTTTCATTTTCGGCATTTCTGTTATTTTAATTGTTTGTTTGTATTATCTGTCCCTCAACGGGAGAGTTTTTATTTTGTTTTTTTAGGCGATATGGTGATAATCATACGCTTACCTTCCAATTGCGGCAACTGCTCAGGCTTACCCAAATCTTCCAGTTCCTGGGCAAAACGAGCCAGTAAGGTCTCACCCTGACTCTTGAAAAGTATTGAACGACCCTTGAAAAACACATAAGCCTTTACTTTGTGTCCTTCTTTGAGAAATTCCTGAGCATGCTTCAACTTAAAATTGAAATCGTGATCATCGGTCTGTGGACCAAAACGAATCTCTTTCACTACAATTTTTGTAGAGTTTGCTTTCCGTTCTTTTTCACGTTTCTTTTGTTGGTATAGAAACTTCTGATAATCAATTACTTTACAAACAGGCGGCACGGCACTTGGCGAAATTTCCACCAAATCCAACTCCAGATTGTCTGCAATTCTCATGGCTTCATCGATAGAGTAAACGCCTATTTCGACATTTTCTCCTACCAACCGGACTTCTTTAACACCCTTAATCTTCTCGTTGATACGATGGGGCATCTCTCTTTCCGGCGCTTTACGCTGTCTGATAATCAATTGTTTAGCTATTGCTTGTTTCCTCCTAATTTAAGTTTATAATTCAAGAATTTGTTCTCTCATTTTCAGCCCGCAAATATACACATTTATTTTTAATTATTAAATAGATGCCGGGATATTTTGATGTAACGACTCTTTTTTCTTACATTTGCTCCTACTTTATAAACAATGAATATGAATACAATACCTCAACGACTTCAGATTTTACGAAATGAAATGCGAAAAGCAGGTGTAGCTGCCTGTATTATACCGGGTACTGACCCGCATGCGAGTGAATATATTGCCGATTTCTGGAAAGAACGGGAATGGATCAGTGGATTCGACGGATCGGCAGGTACAGCAGTGGTCACTACCTGTGAAGCAGGCCTGTGGACCGATTCAAGGTATTTTCTACAGGGCAGCGAACAACTTAAGGGAACAGGCTTTGAGTTGATGAAAATGGGGTTGCCCGAAACACCCGACATGCTCAGCTGGCTGGCACAGGTGCTCAAACCCGGTGAAAAAGTAGCAGTGAACCCTCAGATGTTTTCGCTTAATGCTTTTGCTTCGATGGAAAAGGAACTTACTATGAACGGATTGCAGCTTGTTTCAGCAGATTTGATGGCAACAGCATGGACCGACCGTTCTCCCCTGCCCGTCGACCCGTTTTTTGTATTTAGTGCCGAAAAGGCCGGACGTAGCTGTAAAGAGAAAATCCAACTGGTTCGTGCAGAAATGCAGAAAGCACATGCCGATGTATTTGTGATGAGCGCCCTCGACGATATAGCCTGGCTGTTCAACATCCGCGGACGCGATGTGGCGTATAATCCGGTGGTAATTGCCTACGCGTTAATCGACACAAAAAATACTATACTCTATATTGATGAAGTGAAACTGACTCCCGAAACCTCAGCTTATCTGGCAGGCGAACAGGTAATTGTAAAACCGTATCTGTCGATATATGAAGATCTGAAAAACATTGGCTTGCAAAACAAAGTACTGGTCGACGGAGCTAAACTTAATCAGTCACTGTTTGAAGCCATCCCAAAAAGCTGCACGAAAATCAACCAAATGTCGCCGGTTTTTAAACTAAAAGCGATTAAAAATGAGGTAGAACTGGCTGGTATCCGGAAAGCCATGCTGAAAGATGGTGTGGCACTGACCCGTTTCTTCATATGGTTTGAAAACAACATAAACAGCGGCGAACTCTCTGAAGTGAGCATAGCGGAAAAACTGGCTCAATTCAGGGCTGATCAGGGCGACTTCTTTGGCGAAAGTTTTTGTACCATTGCCGGTTTTGCAGGGCATGGTGCTATTGTTCACTATCGTGCTGATGAAACTTCAGATTCAAAACTGACACCTGATAATATTCTGTTGCTCGATTCGGGTGGACAATACCTGCAGGGCACAACCGATATTACCCGTACCCTAACTCTGGGAAAAACCACTTCTCAACAAAAAACAGATAATACATTAGTTTTAAAGGGACATATAGGTATTGCAACTGCAAAATTTCCCGTCGGAACACGTGGTTCACAGCTCGACATTCTTGCACGCAAAGCCATGTGGGATCTGGGAATTAATTACGGTCATGGTACAGGACACGGAATTGGCCATTTCCTGAATGTGCACGAAGGTCCGCAAAACATCCGAATGGATGAAAACCCAACGACCCTGCAACCCGGAATGATTATTTCAAACGAACCGGGCTTGTACCGTGCAAATCAATATGGTATACGAATCGAAAACCTGGTTCGCGTTCGCGAAAGTGTAACGACCGAATTTGGCCAGTTCCTGGAATTTGAAACCCTGACTTTATTCCCCATTGATAAAAATCTGATTGATAAAGCGATGCTTTCACAACAGGAGTTAGATTGGTTTAATGCTTATCATCAGGAGGTTTACGATAAAATAGCGCCTTTACTGAGCCCGGAAGAACAACGATGGCTCAGCGAAAAAACAAGTGCATTGTAAAGAAAAAAACAAGCACAGTATTACAAGAACAAGTGCAAAGTCAATAAACCATTCATAATAATCCCGATTGAAAAATTGAAGTTATACGCTTCTCCTTTCTCAATCGGGATTGTTGTTTTGTATTCATTAAAGTCCAGGAATGCGTGGCATCTTGCCTGTCTTGGTCCATTTCTGGTACAGCCCCCAGCCTTTTTTCATCCAGTGCCCTACTACAGGCATCGGAATAATGAATTCCTTTTTGGAATCACGGTACACATACGCAGCTCCATCGCCGGTATCCATTACACAGAGTATACTAATATGTTCCTGATAATTCTGAAAATTCTGTCCACCTGTAGCGGTCTGAAGTATATTATTGGCTGCAAATCGGCCCATAATTTCAGCTAAATGTCCTTGTTTTGCTACAAAATCAGTACCTTCGAGTCCGGCCGAATCTCCAACAGCCCACACATTTTCGGATCCGACAACTTTACAGTATTGATCGATATGAATAAAACCTGCCGATGTAAGTGGTAAATCGGAATTTTTAAAAACAAAAGAACCGGTTCCTGCTGCAATAAACATAGTTAAATCAGCTTGAAGTTTGGAGTCATCTTCAAATACAACTCCATCCTTTTCGAACAGTTTAATTTTTTTGCCGTAGTGTTGGTGCAGATTTTTCTTTTTGAACATCGTCCCCATCATTTTCATCGCACCTTTCCCCATTCGGGCACCTGGTTGATCCATCGGAGCAAAGAAGTTTAACTCAAACTGATCACGTAAACCTTTTTTACGAAGGTAATGATCGATATTGAAAATTAATTCGAAGCCTGGTCCGCCACGTACCGCTGATTTATCATTCGGATTGCCTCCAAAGCCAATAGCAATGGAGCCTTTGCCTTTTTTCACCAGTGTCTGGAAAGCATCGCGAAAAGCCAGATTTCCTTCCGGCGACCCGCAGATTGTAAAGGTATTTTCAACACCTTTCGGTTGAAGCTTATCGGCCCCAATGGCTACCACCAGGTAATCGTAATCAAGCGATTGTTTCTCCATCTGAACTTTATTTTCGGCCGACTGTATTGCAATAACTTTATCTACAATCAACCGAAATGGAAAAGCTTTCTGAATTTTCTTCAGCGGAAGTTTTACGTTCTCGAACTTTATTCCATCCACCGGTATCCAGATTGAAACCGGATACAAATAAAGATAATCGCGGTTGGAAACCAGCGTTACCTCAAACTGCTTGCTTTTTTGAAGAGCGATAGCCGCTTCTACTCCGGCAAAGCCACCACCAAGTACCAGGACTTTTTTCATATTACCTCCGCATCATCATATGCATCAGTCCACCACCGTTTTTCACATTGGTAAAACCAAAATGCTGAAGAACCCGCTGTGCATAAGCCGAACGCGCTCCACTAGCACAATACAGTGTAATGTCCCGATCTTTGGAACCCAGCTCATCGATGCGTTGTTGCAATTCATCCAGCGATATATTGATAGCACCCGGATAAGCTCCCGAACGGAATTCCTCCGGCGTACGAACATCCACTACAAGAGGAGTATTCGTCTCCACTGTTGCTTTTGAGCTTACTACTTCTTCCTCGTGAGTGGCACCTTCTTCAAGCGATTTTTCCTCCACAGGAAGCAATTCCAGATTCAATGTTGTAAAACCTGCCGCCTGCTGGTGGCGCTGCATCGAGATATGTCCACCCGAAATATTGAACACCTTCTCCACACCGGCTCCTTTTATCATTCGTAATGCCTGATGGCCTTTTTTACCTGTTTCGTCGTATACCAGAATCGTGCGATTGCGCGGAATGGCATGTAAGTTAGCTGGTAAAACTTCCAGAGGGACATTGTACGAACCTTCTACATTGGTCTTGTCAAATGCAAAGACATCCCGTACATCCAGTATCAGAGGTTGATGTTCACGGATAAATTCATCCAGTTCGCTAGTGGTTATCGATGGACTGTAGCCACTTTTTCGGTTTTCAGCGGCATATGCAGCCATGTTCATCGCATCATTGGCAGTTCCAATGGGAGGTGAATACGCAAAATCGATATCGGCAACATCATGAATGGTAAGTTTCGATGCCACAGCTGTAGCAATAACATCCAAACGCTTATCCGCTCCTTTGTAACCTGCTGTTTGTCCGCCAAGTATGCGACCGGTTTCACGATCGTAAACCAGCATCACCGTTACGTTTTCGGCTCCTGGATAATACGAAGTATGATGCTCTTTGTGAACCACAACTGCATCAGCAGGAATTCCTGCAGAACGGGCCTGTTTCAGCGACAAACCGGTAATTCCGGCAACTGCTTCAAACACACGAACTACCGAAGTTCCCATCGACCCTTTGTAGGGATGTTCTCCGCCCAGTGCATTTTCGGCAGCAATACGTCCCTGACGATTCGCAGGACCTGCCAGCGGAATCCGCACTTTTTTATTCATCACCCGATGTGCAATTTCCACCATATCGCCTGCAGCATAAATCGAAGGGTCGGACGTTTGCATGTATTCGTTCACCAGCAAACCACCTGCTTCACCGAGTTCCAGACCAGCGTCTTTAGCCAGTTGTAGTGTTGGACGAACTCCAATGGAGAGTAACACCATATCGGCTTTCAGGGTTTGACCGTTATCCAGCTTCACTGTGCTGTGACCAATTTCAGTCACGCCACGACCGGTATGAACTTTAACACCATAGGAAAGCATTTCTGTTTCAATGAAACCGGCAGTTTCAGGTTCCATCAACGCCATCACGTGTGGCATCATTTCCACCACACTAACCATGATTCCACGCTTAGTCAAAGCTTCCACCATTTCCAGTCCGATAAAACCGCCACCTACTACCACAGCATGTTGGGGCTCTTCTTCATCGATAAAACGTGCTATGTCGTCCATATCTTCCAGTGTCCAGAGTGTAAACACATGTTCCTGTGATGCTCCGGGAAGATCGGGAGTAATGGGTCGGCCACCCTGGGCCAGGATTAATTTTGTATAGTCAAATTTTGTTATTTCACCACTGCGAACATCACGGGCTGTAACCACTTTTTTTTCACGATCGATGATAGTGACCATGGTATGAGTATGTACATCCACATTGTATTGTTCGTTAAAACTTTCGGGACTCTGAAGAATCAACTTCGAGCGACTTTTAATATCGCCGCCAATGTAATACGGCAAACCGCAGTTGGCGAACGAAATGTCTGGTCCTGCTTCGAGGAGGGTAATTTGTGCATCGGGCGAGAGGCGGCGGGCTTTGGCGGCTGCCGTTGCACCGGCAGCCACACCGCCTACAATAAGAATTTTTTCCATTGTAGAATTGAATCAAAAAAACGAATTATAAAACAAAACTTTTTATATCTCTTTACTAATTGTCATGGCAGCTATGGTTCCATCGGCCACAGCCGTTGTAATCTGCCTGTATTTTTTACTAACGATATCGCCAATTGCATAGATATCGGGCAAGGATGTTTTACGATCCTCATCGGTTTTAATATATCCCCACTGATCCTGTTCGGGTAACACATCTCCCAAAACGGAAGTATTAGCTTTAAATCCAATAAACACAAACACACCATCGCCTTCCAGCTCCACGAACTCCTTTGTTTTCAGATTTTCCAGCGTTGCAATCATTTTTTCTCCCCGCTTTTCAAACTTGCGCGGTTCGTGTGAATACAAAACCGCTATTTTATCATTGGCTTTCAGCTGATCGATAGCCGTTTGATTGGCTGTCAGGGCATCAAACTGGTGCACCATGGTTACCGAGCGGGCAAATTTAGTAATAAATAAAGCTTCCTCCACAGCTGAATTTCCGCCACCAATCACCGTAACATCTTTATCAACATAATATTTCGCATCGCAGGTGGCACAGTACGAAATCCCTTTGCCTTTGTATTCCTTTTCGCCGGGAGCATTCATGGTGTTGGGAGAAGTCCCGGTACCAATGATGATTTTCTTTGCTCTAATGGTCTCTGTTTGGTCGATCACAATTTCTTTTTTCACCAAATCAACCGAAGTCACATCCACTGCCACTTTAAAATCGATGCCAGCATGTTTGGTTTGTTCGCTCATATAATGAGCCAGCATATAACCGTTTTGGGGCTGTTCGAAACCGGGATAGTTAGAAACCTGGTGCGTAATCCCCATATAACCACCGGGCAAGGCCGGATCGATTAACACTGTTTTAATTTTGGCTTGTCCCAGATAGAGCCCTGCAGTAAGTCCGGCCGGGCCTCCACCCAGAATCGCTACATCGTAGTCCGAAACCACTGGCCGAATCCTCGATTTAATTTCCTGAACCTCTTCGGGTGTTATCATCTTATCCAGACGTTCCGAAATTTCAGACTTCTTGATTCCGCCACTGATGGTATCCAGAATTTGTTTCCCGTTATCAAAAAACAATAGCGTTGGTGAAGAACTAACACCCAGCTCTGTAGCCAGTTCACGATTTCCCTGACGAAAAATCTTCAGGAATTTAATTTTATCTCCGTAAAGTTCAGACAAAGCATCAAACTTGGGTGCTAAAGCCTCACAGGGAGGGCATTCAGTAGAATAGAAATCCAAAACTACCTTACCACCTTTCAAAACTTCCTTTTCAAATTCAGATGCGTTAATTTCCTGCATTTGTTGATGTATATTATTTATTGAGTTTGTACTGATTGACGATGCAAAAGTACTACTTTTTCTATTCAAAACAATATATGTACATATATTCATACGTTAAACTTAGTTAATCGCATTTTTTACAAAATGATTCATTATCTTTGCAGACTTTTATTAAAAAACAGGCTCGACCCTGTTATAGTACAACAGTTTGTGTAGAATGAAACGATTATCAACAAGTACAATTTTACTATTTGGCATCTTTTTGCTGGTTGCACAGGTGCCGGCAGGATATTATTATTCAGCCGAAGGTTTATCGGGGAAGGAACTCAAATCAGCGTTGCACCAGATTATTCGTCAGGGCAAGCGCTTAAGTTATGGATCCGGGTCGGGAAAGACCTGGAGTGGTTTCGAAAAGTCAGATCTTCATCCCGAAGGATATGTTTGGGATATGTATTCTCTCAACAAGCGTTATTTTACGGGTAGTAGTTCAGCTGTCAGTGGTATGAATATCGAACACAGTGTGGCCAAAAGCTGGTGGGGAGGTACCAATAACGACGCTTATAAGGATTTATACCATTTGAATCCATCAGATATCTCTGCAAATTCTGCCCGAAGTAATTATCCCTTAGGTATTAACAATGGTAGTAAATTCAACAATGGAAGCATCAAAGTTGGAAACAACACATATGGCACTGAATATACAGGATTGAGTTTTGAACCACTCGATGAATACAAAGGTGATTTTGCACGTGCTTATTTGTATATGTTTACCTGTTATGAAAATTTTTCGTGGACCGGCACAAATGCTCCCACGATGTTGATTAAAAGTGAAACCTGGCCTATGTTGCGCAATTGGGCGAAAAACATGTTGCTCGAATGGCACCGAAAAGATCCGGTAAGTGAAAAGGAACGTAAACGGATGGCTGCCATTTATCCGCTTCAGGACAACCGAAATCCCTATATTGATTACCCCGAACTGGTGGAATTTATCTGGGGCGTTTCCAGCACACAGGCATGGTACCCGGGAGCCGAAGTAACCGATCCCGATCCTGAAGATCCGAATCCTACAGATAAATTCGAAGCGCTTCCCCCCACCAACATCAGCAATAACGGTTTTACAGCCAATTGGACTGCTTCAAATGGTGCAACAGCGTATCGCGTGCATGTATATACTATTCAGGAAAACGACACTCCCGAAGAAGTTACTATCCTGAATATTAATTTCGGTGAAGGCTTACCTTCCGGATGGAACACTACCGGATATACCGACACACAAACCTCCGGAAGTATCCGGTTGGCTTCAGGAAGTAATCCCGGTGTAATCAGTTCAGAAGAACTTGATTTATCAACCCGAAATAATCAACTTACTGTTCAGGCCCGACAATACAGTAACGACACCGGGGCAACACTTACAGCCAGTCTGGATGGTGAAGTAGTTGCCGAGTGGAATACAGCCAAAGATAATCAGTATTATACGATCGATTTAAAATCGGGTACAGAAACTTCAGTTATCAGTCTGTCAGCAAAAGCCAACAGGCGTGTCTATATTGATAAGCTCTTGCTAAAAGGAAGCATCACCGGTTCAAATTCGGTAAATGTACCCGGATATCCGGTACAGGTAGGCCAAACACTACAGTATGCTGTTAGCGGACTGGAGCCGGATGAAACCTATTACTACAAGGTAGAAGCCATCGGTGGCTCCTCCATTCAGACCACAACAACAATTCCTGTAAAAACTCTTATTGTAAGTGGAATGTCAAATCAGTATTACAATACTTTTATTGTAAAATCAGGAGATCGTGGAATTCAGCTTTCTTTTCAGGAGGAAATTAAAAGTGTTGCTTTGTACTCTGTTTCGGGGAGGTTACTGTATTACAAGGAACAGCTGACTGGTCAACATGAAGTTCCCCTTTCAGAAAAGGGAATTTATCTTCTAAAAATTAACGATAAGCAAGAAGTCAAAACGCACAAAATTATATTCTGATTTTTGTATCAAACAGACAGAAGCTGCTACCACCCACGGAGCAGCTTCTGCCTGTTTTAACTAGTCCTTAATGCACCGGCAACTGGCACCAAAAGCTGGATCAAAGCGGGTATCAGGAATTGAATGCACAGGCATATTCGTACTGTGTCCCAGTTTAATTACTTCCAGCATCCCTTCGCCGTATACTGTGGATAAAGTTTACCGGTTTTGACGGCATAGCCGTTGTAAAGTCGACCGTAGTAATTTTGCAGCAAATCAGAATTACCATTGTAAACTGTTTGCGATGGCTCTTGAAGCCTGAAGCCCGCATCCGACCAGGCCATTGAGTCCAGTCGATTTGCAATAAAGGTATTATCGTTGAGGTAACGTGTTCTCAAGTTACTAGCCAACCAGATTTGATCGCCAATTTTCACCGAATAATAGGTAAATCCATCCAAATCGGTAACTGCATTGGGTGTTAATACAAAATCTTCTTCAACAGGTTCTTCTTCTCCATCATCTACCTGAAAAGTAAACATGGGCATATTCACCTTGCATTGGGTAT
>JAVFAG010000055.1:0-2404 GCA_034002585.1 Paludibacter sp. | reverse complement strand
TAATAGGTAAATCCATCCAAATCGGTAACTGCATTGGGTGTTAATACAAAATCTTCTTCAACAGGTTCTTCTTCTCCATCATCTACCTGAAAAGTAAACATGGGCATATTCACCTTGCATTGGGTATTCTGAATTGAATCAATTCCACAATCCCACTGACCATTGGAATTGGCATCCACCCATTCGAATGAGCAATCGGTTAACTGAGCCCCGGGAGCGCCCAGCATCCACTTTATTGTTGTTGTTTCACCTGCTTTAACCTTGAAGCCCCGAATAGTTTCTCCCGAAGATGCCAGCTGAAAAACACCTTGTTGAACCACAAAATTCCCTTTTTTAGAGAAATAATTGGTGATGATTTTATCATCCGGACAAGTGGTTTCATCCAAAGAACTTTGCATGACAACCAATTGAGACGAATTGTTTTGATAGATAGCTTCCCGCTGAACTATATTTTTAAAAACCAGTTTGATGCTTTGGTAGGTACCTTCAGGAAGATCGTCGGTTTCAAAATAATACTCGCTCACTGATTTCAACGCATTACTTTCACCTATTTTATACCACTTAAAATCGTCAGTTACCCCTTTATCAACCAACTCCTTCGCCACCCAAAATTCAGTAACAAAGAACTTAATGTCGGAAGGATGCATTACATTAACAGTTGAATTTGTCTGAATTTTCATTGGGCTGATAGCCAACGGTGCAGCTTCTGAAACAGCAGATACACCTGTTACCACCAGAGAACCTTTTTCACCCGTTTCTTCGCAGGATGAAAGTTGCAGCATCAAAGCGATCACGATTAAAAAAATGGTTGTTCTCATAAGGCATAGTAATTTTTGGTATCGAAAAATCTGATTTACTTAAAATACCAGGCCGCTCCCAGCGAAAGCAGCTCTTTCACAGGCCGGCAGTCGGGTGTGTTTACATGGCCATTCTTGTTTTTTGCTACGGATGCACATCCACCTCCGCATGCTAATGAAACATCACAGCTTTTGCATTGTTCAATGGTGGTGATATCACGGTTTTGCCACTCTTCCACCACCTCATTCTTCAGGATTACTTCCGGATAAAAAGTACCCAACTCCTCCCCTTTCTTGCCAACCGTTGCTGTGCAGGAATAAATGGTTCCGGTATAATCGAACGCCCATTCGGTTTTACAGGCCGGACAGGAATCGAAAAGCGGAGCAGGCAGCGAACCATTTTCAGCAATAAACTTTGCAATCGAAAAGGCCGGCTTGTAAAACTCTGCAATATAAGGATGTTCCTGTAATAACTTATAAAGATGAGCATACAGGGTGGCGCGATCGAAGAGGCGGTCGGGACTACTGTTGCAGACATGCAATTCGTAATTCCTGCCAATTTGTGTTTTGAACAAAGGAGACTTTGTCCATCCTTTTTCAATGGCAAACCGGGATAAGTCGGCCAGGTTATCAATATTATCCTTATCCACCACCATTCTCAGGTTAATTTGTAAACCAGCAGCCAGACAAGCATCTATACCTTCAACAATACGATGGAAAGTTGGAAGTTTACCGTGCATATAACGCCGCTGATCGTGAATTTCCTGCGTCCCATCGAGGGTAACCTGAATTTCACGCACCGATGCAGTTTTCAACAAATCAATGTAGTCGGTAAGTGTGTAGCCATTGGTAACGAAAGCTATATCAAGTTCAGCTTCTACTGAACGTTGCAGCAAATAAGCAATCAGTTGTCGCTGTTTGTCGCCCGGCAGCAGTGGTTCACCACCAAAAATGGTAATGTATTTTTTGCGTCCGGCAAACTGCACAGTAATATAGCTGAAAAAAGCATCGATCACTTCTTCAGAAAGTTGCTGACGAACAGGCTCATACCCTTCCTGATAACAATACGAACAGGCAAAGTTGCAGGAATAATTTGGGACAAAAAACAACTGAACCTCGTCCTGGTCACGTTCTTCCTGAAAATCGAAATACGCATATTTAAACGCTTTCTTTTCCTTTTCAGGTGCAATAAGGTAGCCACGTGCAGCAAATTCTCCGTCGGGGTCGGCTTCCTGTTGAAGCAATTCCAGCTCGCCGGCCGAAATTAAATCACCCGATTTATGCAGGGGATTGACAATGAAAAAAGCATCGGAATCGGCAACGGGTACAATAATATTGTGTTTTGACAGCTCCATGTAAGTAGATTTTTAAAATACATAACCAATATTAATCGACAAGGGCACTTTCACCGCATCGTTGGAAGGGTACACATTTCCATTGGAATAATGACCGATTTTTAACTCGGCATTATAGCGACGATCATCTCCAAAAAAGATTCCTGCACCCATGTTATCCATAAAAGTAAACTTCTCACCTGTATCGAAACCATCGATTATTTTTTCGGAGATGAAGGTGGGTGCTGCAACCGTGTAGTAAAAATAGGCGTC